>NZ_JBFADG010000016.1:0-124453 GCF_040641275.1 Streptomyces sp. NPDC021096
GTCCTCATCGGGGACGCCGCCCTGCGGGCCTCCCTGCACGACGCGCCCCGGCTGGGCCTGGAGGTCCACGCGCGCGCTTCGCTCCGCGAAGACGACGCGCCGTCGCTACGCGACGGATACGTCGCGGTGCTCCGCACCGCTGACGCTGCGTCACTCCGTGACGCAGGCCGGCCGCTCCGCGGCCGGAGCTCGGTTCGCTTCGCGAACCGAGCCTTTGAGATCCCGCTCCGCGGTCTCTCGACGGAGTTCGCTCCGCGAACTCCTGGAGCTGGCAGCGAAAATGGGGCGGGGATGATCCGCGCAGGAGGGCTTGGGCCTACTGGACCCACAGGTGATCGAGCCGTTCTCGTGCCGAGGTTGCGCGAGAGGTCAGGCCCGAACCGCTCCCCTATCAGGGTCCCTACAGGGGCACTTCTGGTGTGCTTCCTTAGCGGTATCGTGGGAAGAAAAGTTACGGGATCTCTGAGAACTCAGGGCGCTCCTCTTCGAAAGGAGCGATGTCGGTTTCGCAGAGGATGCTCTGGATCAACTGGCTTCTGTTCTCGGAGAGTTGACCGTTCTTTTGGCTGGTGCGGATCTTGCAGAGCCAGGGTCCGATCATCACGCGCTCTCCGTCGACGTCGATCCCTTCCCGGGCACCTGGAGGGCGGCCGTGCCGTTCCATGAAGGCGCGCAGCAGCGTGGCGGTCTGTTCGAAGGAACGGCGTTTCCTGACCTTGGGAGTGCTGGGGGCGGTGGGGGTCTTCTTCTTCGTCAGGGTGATGTGGGTGGGAGTGAGGCCGATGCGGGCCAGGAGGCGGCGTTGGCCGTCGTCGAGGGTGCTCCAGGTGGTGAGCTGACGGTGCAGCCAGGTGCCGGCTTTCATGCCGTCAATCACCGTGTCGAGGCGCAGAGTTGCTGGGTCGTGTCCGGTCCGGATATGGCGGGCCAGGAGGTGGTACTTGCGGTGCCAGTCGGGTCCGTACGGGAGTGTCCAGTTGGAGTCGAGGGCGGTGAGGCGGGCATGGCGAGCTGTGGGGAGTTGGCCTCTCCGGGCCAGGCCCCGCTGGTCGACAAGGAACTGTCCGCCTGAATGTTGGGCGGGGATGGCGAGGTGGCCGTGTTCGGTGTGGAATGCCTCGATCAGGGTCATGTTGCCTTCGAAGGCGGCCTCGTGCTCATCCCAGATCATGCCGAGCTCGTCGAGTTCGGCAGTCCAGTCGCGGGGGAGGGTTCCTCGGCGGTGGGCGGTGCGCTGGCCAGCGATGAAGGCTCCCAGGCGGTAGCCGTAGGCGTCGGTGTAGTCGACCGGGACCTTCAGGTGCCCGTGTTCGGCGTGATAGCGGAGGGCAGCGGCCAGGCCCGCGCGGCGGGGCGCGGAGAGCACCGCGCCGGTCGACGGCCAGGCCAGCAGGTCCATCGCGTGGGCAATCGTGCCGGGGTCGAGGGTGAAGTCGAAGCGGAACCGGCGGGTGATCAGGCGGTGGGTGATCTCGTCCAGGCGGTGCGCGGTGCTCTTGCGGGGGGCGCGGGCGGCGATGGTCTGGTCATGGTGGCGCAGGGCTGCGGTGATGAGCCAGAGGGCTTCGAAGGGGGTGCCGAGGAGGTCGGTGGGATCGGCGTCGGGCGGGGTGTAGGCGGGGATGACCAGGCTCGCCGTCTTCACGTCGACGGTGGGAGGTTTACGCAGGGCGCGGCCCAGGGCCTGGACGATGCGGCGCACGCTCTCGGTGCGGGAGGCGAAGACGATCCCGTCGACGGCCGGCAGGTTGATGCCCTCGGACAGGACCTGGGCGTTGGTGATGACGGCGCGGTCGGCATTCGCGAAGTCGTCCAGGAGTGTGGTGCGTTGGTCGGCGGTGTGGTTGCCGTTGATCGAGGAGACGGACAAGGTGCTCGCCCAGGAGGGGCGTCGGTCGGGTGGGAGGGTGCGCAGGGTGTGCCCGAATTGGCGGGCGAAGTCTTCTGCGTCGGCGACCTGCTGAAAGTAGACGATCACGTGGCGGAGGTCGTGCTCGGTCATCGCCTTG
This sequence comes from Streptomyces sp. NPDC021096, assembly GCF_040641275.1. Classification (NCBI taxonomy): domain Bacteria; kingdom Bacillati; phylum Actinomycetota; class Actinomycetes; order Kitasatosporales; family Streptomycetaceae; genus Streptomyces; species Streptomyces sp. NPDC021096. The sequence goes on from NZ_JBFADG010000016.1 coordinate 2,010, forward strand.
AGGACGGCCAGGTGCAGGGCGGTCGTACGGCGCGCGGTCGGGGCAAAGCCGGTGTGCGCACGGTCGGGATCGGCCAGGACGGTACGCAGGTCGGCGTCGGTGATCGTGGGGATCAGGAGCTGGTAGTCGGCCAGGACGCCGTCCTCGATCGCCTGGGCGTGGGTGTAGGTGTGCAGGCGGGGGCCGAACACCTTCGGATCGTCCATCGAGGCGATCAGGGCCGGGGACTCCCAGGCGGGCACGGTCGATGCGGTGTACTTCGGGCGTGGGCGGGTATCTGGGGGCTCGGCCAGACGTGGCGCCTCCCACTCGTGCGGTGTCGCGGTCAGATACAAGCGGCGGTCGGTGCGGATCCGGGACGAGTCGTGGACCATCGTCCACTCCTTGTCCCAACTGCCCGCGGTACGGTGCGCCTCGTCAATGATCGTGAGATCGAAAACCGGCGCGGGGAAGACGGAGTGCTGGATCTCCTCGATCCGCGGAAGGGAGTCAAGGGTCACGAACACGGTCGCCCGCTCGTTCTTCTTGGCGCGCTGAGTCAGCCAGTACGCCAGGTACTCCCCCGACCCCGTGGATGCTGCCCCGGCCTCGGCCAGCACGGGATGCCTGTCCGCGTTCAGCGACGACACCGCCATCAACGCCTCGCGCCGCCCGTCCGCGCGGGCCGCCGCCGCCCACTGGCCGATCAGATCCCTGGAGGGCACCACCACCAGCAAAAACCGGACCTTGAGAGCCTCGGTCGTGCGCAGTGCGATCAACGTCTTGCCCGTACCGCACGCGGACACCATGTGCCCGCGGCTCCCGGGCTTCCTCAGGCCGCGTACACCGCTGTCCACCGCCCGCTGCTGATCGGGGCGCAGCGCACGGCGGACGACGGCGGGGGTGGTCTGGGGTGTCATCGCGGCGGGCTCGGGGTTGGTGGGCATCGCGTGCAACCTCAACTCGCGCGGGAAGGGGCGTTCGGTGGCCATCTTCCCGCAGGGGCGGGAGGGGAGGTAACTGGTAAAGGAAGTCGGTCCACCACACCTGGAATCCGTCGACCAGAGCGACAGCATTGTCTGCCACCTGACGGCGCTGAGCAGCGTCATACGTGGCGAACAGTGTGGTGAAGGCCGACCCGGGGTTGAGGTACTCCGCGGCGAGTCGGCAGAAGACGGGCGAGGGGTGGAAGACGGTGGTCGCTGCCTCGTCTTCTTCTACCAGTTTTGCGGGAAGCCCGCCGTACATCTCGGTGGCGATGTTGCGGGCCCACTCCACCAGCTTCCGCGTCGCTGCCGCGTCGGCCGCAACGCGGTCGAGCAGCAGAGGGCGGCAGTTGGGGTCAGGGCATTCGTCGACCGTCGCGTAGACCAACTGGTCCACCAGGGTGGTGTCGTCCTTCGTCGCGAGGTGCGGGTGCAACTCGGACGGCGGCGCGAACATGCGCTGCCGACGGCGGACCATGGCCGCAGTGTGCACATGGTCAGCGCCGGTCACGGTCTTCTCCACGGTCCCCTCCGGCAAGCTCATTCCTCGGGCATCACCGTTCATCGTCGCGTGCCCTGGGTGCGCGGCGGCCATGGAGGGACGAACACGCCGCGCAGCGGTGGTGCTTCTAGTAGGAGACGTGTCTTCAAAGGCGAGGTAGTGGTGGTCTGTGGTCGACCTTCTCGGTTCAGCTGCAGGTGTCGCGCGGGCTTCGGTGCTGACGTTCGTGGGTGCAGCAGCTGTCAGGGTTGGGTGACGGTGAGGGTGCGTTGGTCGAGGTCGAGGTGGACGGTGCCGCCGTCGTGGTCGCGGAGCTGACGCCAGGCGGTGTAGCCGGTGAGGATGGCGTGTTCCCAGTCTGCGGCGCGGCAGACGCTCACCTCAAGGTGGGCGGTCATGTGGCCGATGGTGGCGAGGAGTTCTTGGTCGATGTGTGTGATGTCGGTGAGGTAGCGGTGGCGGGCTGCGTAGGAGAAGACGAGGGCTGAGATGCCTTCTTCGATGGCGATGGCGCGGCCGCCGTCTTCGGCTTCATCGGCCCGGGGGTCGCTCTTGCGTTTGCGGCCCAGCAGGAAGCGGGTCACGGGGGACCAGCCGAGGATGGCGGCGTGGGCGAGGTGGAAGATGTCGTGAAATCGGTAGCCGTCTTCGACGTGGGAGGCGCTGGTGAGCGGGTCGCCGGCGGGGGTTCCGTCTTCTCGGGTGAGGATGACGACGGTGCGGCTGTCGTCGGTCTTGGTGGGCGTGAAGGTGAGTGAGGTCTGTCGGGGCAGTTGTTCGTGGGCGGGGAAGTTGGCGTCGAAAGGGGCGTGTTCGTCGTGGGGGGTGGGGCGCCAGCGGTCTTTGGTCTTTTCCAGGTTAGCGGCGGCGACGTCGTCGAGGTTGAGTCCGAAGCGGTGGGCGAGAGCGGCGACGTACCACAGCACGTCGCCGAGTTCTTCGCGTAACTGGTGCTTGCCCTGTTCAAAGGCCGGCCCGTCACGCAGAAATTTCTTGTAGGCGGTGGTCAGGGATCCGACCTCGCCAGCGAGGCCGAGGAGGGGGACGAGGACGGGGTCGGTGCCCTCGGCGGGGGGCTGGAGGGTCTTGACGGCTGCTTGTTGGTAGCGCTTGAAATCCACTCTCACACCTGTCCGATCTTGGGACAGCTCTGTTGGCTTTCCCGACAGCATGTCGTATGCTACGACAGCGCCGTTGGAAATGCAGACGATTGGGGAGAGTTGCCGAACACAGACACACCGACCATGGACGACATCACCTCGCTCGTCATCGACTTCATCGCCGAGCACGAGGGTGTCTCCCCCGATGAGCTTCGCGCTGAACTCGAGCAGGGCGGGCGGGAGTTGCCCGTGGACTCGCTGCTGGCGGTCGAGATACTCACGCGCATCGAGGAGCATTACCACGTCGCCATTCCCGCAGATCGGGAAGCAGCCCAGGCCACCAGGTCGGTGCGGGCATTCGCCGCGGCGATCCTGGACGCCATCATTGAAAGGCAGCAGTCATGACCCCTCCCCCCACCGACAACCGTGACCGCGACCCTGAGATGGTGCGGCTCGGCGAACGGCTGAAGAAGACCCGCGACTACCTGAACATGTCCCAGCAGTTCGTCTCGGACTCCACCGGCATCCCCCGCTCGGCCATCAGTGACATCGAGCGCGGCGAACGACGTGTGGACAGCCTGGAGTTGAAGAAGCTGGCGCGCTTGTACCGGCAGCCGGTCGCCTATTTCCTGGCCGAGGAGAAGGACGCCGATGCCAGCGAGTACGCGCTAGCGGGCTTGCCGCGGGCGCTGGCCCAGCTGACCGACGGCGACGCCAAGACGGTGCTGGAGTTCGCCGAGTACCTCACGCTCCGGCGCGCAGCAGAACGTGAGGAGCAGGACGCCGACGGCGGGAGGCCGACGGCGTGAACTGGGTCTTAGCGCACCGTATTGCGTCCATCGCCGCCGTCCAAGCGCACCGCGACCTCGGCATCGACCGCACCCGTTACGTTCACGTGCACCGGGCGCTGGGAGCGGCGGACGTGATCGGCATGGCGCAGCCGATGCCCCGCCTGTTCGGTGTGTACTACTCCCCTGCCGACAAGGGGCCGGCCGTGCTGCTGAACGCCTCGTTGAACGCGGCCACCCAACGGCACACGGCAGCACACGAGCTGGGGCACCACCGGCTGGGCCACCGCACCGCGGCCGACCAGGAGCTCGATCCCGCGCTCCGCTGGGGCAACGGCAGCTGGCCCGAGGAGGAGAAGACGGCCGAGGCGTTCGCAGCGTGGTTCCTGATGCCCCTGCCTGCGGTGCGGTCGGCGCTGGAGAGGATCTGCGGCAGCCGGCCGTCCCGCCCCGAGCATGCCTACCGGCTGGCGCGCGAATTGGGCACGTCGTACGCCGGGACGGTACGTCACCTGGTGAACCTCCGGCTGCTGGATGCCAGCCGGGCCGGCCAGTGGGCCAAGATCCCTCCCGGAGATCTGCGCAGCTCGCTGGCAGGAGGCGCCTCACTGCCCGCGCACGCCCAGGTTCACGTGATCACGGCACGCTCCGAAGAGCAGACGGTGTACGCCGACGCGGGCGATGTGCTCGTGCTGCACCTGGACAACGCGGTCTTCGACGTCCTGCCCAAAGGGCTGGAGCCGTGGACCACTGACGGCACGACAGCGCTGGCGAGCGCCGTGGTGACCGACGAACTCGCGCCAGGTGAACGGGGCCTGATCGAGGTCGCGGTGCCTGGGCACGGCACTGCGGTGCGGCTGGAGGTGGTACGCGAGGCGCCGCGTGCCGGACTGGACGAAACCTGGCCCGCCTGAGTTCAAGCTCGACTCCCCGGATCGCACCCGAAGGTGTCAGGAGGACTGATGCACAGCTTCACCGTGGCCGAACGCGACGTCACCCAGGCCTGGGTGGCCGCCTGCAACAAGCTGGACCGCAAGGACAACCCGGGCCGGACCGGCCTGCACACGGTGGTGCGCATCGCCGAGCCGACGCGTGACGACCCGGTGTTCCGCGCCGAACTGGACCGGCTGCGCACCGCACACGGGCTGTGGCCACTGGAGACCGTGGCCAGCACCCTGTTTCCCGCGGCCGTGGCGGCACGGAGCGCAAGCCCGGGTGCCCTCGCCGAGCGCTACCGGCGGATGTATCCGGCGATCAAGCGGTATCCGGGCAACCACCGAGGCACCTACTTCGGCCGCCTGGTCTCCTACCCGGCAGTGTCCAAAGACGGCGTCGACCAGCTCGGCACCGTCATCGGTCGCCTGCGGACCCAGGCCGCGGGCGCCAAGATAGCCGCCGGATACGAGATCGACCTGGCCGCAACCGCGGACATGAACGTGGAGGAGGAGAGCGGCGCGGACCTGCTGATCCACACCGCCGGGAAGGACAACAGCTACATCGGCTTCCCCTGCCTGAACCACATCTCCCTCCAGCTGGACCGCGACCGGCGCGTGCACGCCGCGGCCATGTACCGCAGCCACTTCATGTTCGAGCGCGCCTACGGCAACTATCTCGGCCTGGGCCGTCTGCTGGCCTACATCGCCGAGCAGGCCGGACTGGCCTGCGGGACACTGACCGTGGTGGCCGGCCATGCCCGCCTGGACGGCCCCGTCACGAAGCTGCGTCCGCTGCTGACCGGCACCGGCCGCATGGCGGCATAACAACCCCTAACGAAATGACCTTTGGGGTGGTTGGATCGTCCCGGGACTGTCGATCTGGGGGTGCGGGGTGGCTCGGCGGAAGCCGTGGGAAGTGGATGATGAGCTCTGGGCGGTGATCGAGCCGCTGTTGCCGAGGGTGGAGCGTCGGGTTCGTCATCCTGGGCGGAAGCGGCATCCGGACCGGCTGGTGTTCCAGGGCATCCTGTTCGTCCTGCACACCGGGATCGCGTGGGAACACCTCCCGCAGGAACTGGGCTTCGGATCAGGCATGACCTGCTGGCGGCGCCTGGCCGAGTGGACCGAGGCCGACGTCTGGCCCCGGCTGCACGAGACCCTCCTGGCCCGGCTTCGCGGAGCCGGCGCTCTGGACTTCTCCCGTGCCGTGGTCGACGGCTCTCACATACGCGCGTTAAAAGGGGATCCAAGACAGGACGAAGCCCCGTTGACCGGGGCAGGAACGGCAGCAAGCACCACCTGATCACCGACGCCACCGGCATTCCGCTCGCAGCCACGCTGACCGGCGGCAACCGCAACGACGTCACCCAGTTCATCCCCCTACTCCAGGCCGTCCCACCGGTCCGCGGCAAGCGCGGCCGCCCCCGTCGACGGCCCGACACGGTGCTCGGAGACCGCGGCTACGACCACGACAAGTACCGACGTCTCGCCTGGGCCCTGGGCGTGAAACCCGTCATCGCCCGACGCGGCGTCCCCCACGGATCCGGCCTCGGCACCCACCGGTGGGTCGTCGAGCGCACCTTCGCCCACCTCCACTGGTTCCGCCGACTGCGGATCCGCTGGGAAGTACGCGACGACATCCACGAAGCCTTCCTCAGCCTCGCCTGCTCACTCATCTGTTGGCGACGCCTGAAGTCATTCCGATAGCAGTTCTACTGTAGAGGGTGTCTGAGAAGTCCCGTTCAGGTGGGAACTGCGACCCGGTGAAGCAGCAGCATGATGGTGGCGAGGTAGACCGCACTCTCCGAGTTTTCAGCGAGGTACTCGTAGTCCTTCGACAAGCGGCGGTACCGTCCCAGCCAGGCGAAACTCCGCTCGATCACCCACCGGCGGGGCACGACCGAGAAGAGAGACACCGCGGGTGGTGTGTCGCCGGCCCGGACCCAGGTGCCCCGGAATCCGCCATCGCGACGCCGCACGACCTGGATGGTGATCCCGGTGGTCTCGCGGATCCCGTCCAGGAAGTCGCTGCCGCGGTATCCCTGGTCGGCCCACAGATGCCGCAGACGCGGAAACTTCCCAGCGTGCCGGGCGAGAAGCACCTCAGCACCGTCCCGGTCACCCACATTCGCGGGACTGACACACACCGCCAGGACCAGCCCGAGGGTATCCACCATCAGATGTCGCTTGACGCCGTACACCTTCTTGCCGCCGTCGTACCCATGCCAGCCACCCCGCTCAGTGCCCTTGACGCTCTGACTGTCCAGCACACCCGCACTCGGCGTCGGATCGCGGCCCTGACCAGCACGTTCCCGCACTCTCAGAGCAGCCAGGATCTCCTCCCAGCGCCCCTCGATCCTCCACACCCGCCAGTAGTGGTACACCGTCTGCCACGGCGGGAAGTCATGCGGAAGCAACCGCCAGGCACAGCCGGCCCGCAACCAGTACGCGAGCGCATCAATGACCTCGCGTCGCGAATGCTTCAGCGGCCTGCCTCCTGCCTTCGGTGGCGGAATCAGCGGCGCGAGCACCACCCACTCGGCATCAGACAAGTCCGTCGGATACGCAGCACGCAGGTCAGTCATCCCCGACCTCCCACCCCAGACAGGACTGCCAAGTCACCTACCCTGAACGGGACTTCTCAGACACCCTCTATCAATGCGACCGATCGACGCTGCGCTTCGAGTACGGACAGGATGAATCCGCGGAGTTCGCCCGCAGCAACCCCTCGGGCGCAAGCAACCGGCCACCGGCAGAAGGAACACCTGCGCAAGGCACCGTGAGCAAGCGGCAACCGCCCCCTATGCCAGACAGCCGACTCCATTCGACCGGAGAGCAGGGCAACCTGCTGTGCATGTCCAACACTGAAGCAGGCGGCGGCGGAGGCTCGCAAGCGTGCGGAGGCGAAGGAGCTGACGGGTAAGAAGCTCGAGGAAGCCGTGGCCAAGGCCGTCGAGGCCGCCCGGGTTCCCTCCACCGGAACCAGTCTCTCCAGGGTCTTCGCGATCGGCGACACCCAGTACGCGGCGCCGCCGCGCGTAGGCGGGGCGGTCGGACGGGGCGCCGCATGCGTAGCCGAGCTGTTCGGTGTGATCAGCCAGATGCCTCACCTCTTCCTGACCTACGCGCACAAGAAGAACAAGGGCTGACGGCTGCGCGTGCCAAAGGCTCCCGGCGCGCGATGACGGAGCTTGCGCGGCGGCGGATGCGTCACCTGGTGAGGCGGCCGCCGCCGAAGGGGCGCCAGTCGAGGGTGACCAGGTACCACTTGTTGTCGGGGTCGGTGGCCGAGACGCTGGTGATCACGGCGACGGCGTGGTCGGCGGGAACGGGGAGCGAGAGGGTTTGTTCGGTCAGTCCTGCCTGAGTGGTCATGGTGCACAGGGACGTCGGGCCCTTGTGCAGGTCGAGGGTGAGGGTGACGGCCTTGCCGCTGTCCTGGGAACGGGCGGTGGCCAGGAGCAGTCCGTCGGTGTCGGTGGTGATGCGCTCCGCGGGGGAAATGGGCTTGGCACGCCAGTCGCTGGGGGTGTAGCCGGTTACGGGTCCGCCGTTGGCGAGGGGACGGTTCAGGAGTCTGACGGCGCGGTCGGCGGTGAGCCGGGCGGCCTGGACCGCGGAGTTGGCGACGAGGACGGTACTGGTCAGTGAAGCCGTGACAGCGGGGCCTTTCTTCGGGGTGAGTTCGGCCTTCAGGAGACAGATGGTGTCATGGAGGGGGCTGAGTGCGTAGCTGGTCACGTTGGAGACGTTGACGCGGGGGCTTTCGCCGGTCGGGGTGCTGTGGGTGAGCCAGTAGACGGCGTCGGTCTGGGCCGGTCTCTGCGTCGTCCAGACCAGGTTGGTGGACGGGTGGTCGGCGTCGACCATGTAGGGGTCGGGGCGGAAGTCGCGGAAGACGAATTCCGGCGAGGTCTTGCTCAGGGACATCGGTCTGGTGCGGGGGGTGCCGCTGACGGACGGCTTCTCACAGGCGGTGACGGTGACTTGGCCTTCGGCTCCGTTGGCTGCGAGCCTGGTGAGGGTGAACGAGACGCTCGCCTTGTGGGGGACGTCGATTCCCTCGTCGTCCGAGGCTTTGATGCCGATCTCCAGCTGCCGGGTGGTGTCCAGGCGGTACGGCTCCCAGTCGGCGGGGACGTTGATTCCGATGTCGCCGGCTTTCTGGCCGGTCAGCTCCTTCTCGCCGGAGCCTTGGGGAATCCGCAGCGTGATGCGGTAGACGGTGACGGTCCGGCCTGTCCGGTTCTCGGCCTTCAGCGTGAGTTCGGTGTTCTTCGCCGTGGCGGCAAGGTGGTCGGGGACCAAGGTGTAGGTGAGGCGTGGCGGACTCTCGGCACCGGTGGTGGGCACGGGGACTCCTCTACTTCTTCTCTGTGAGGGCACCGCCGCCGAGGGGGAACCAGGTTGCTTGTGCACTCGGGTTGTTGCCGGTGAGCTTCAGCTCGAGCGTTGCGTCGGCTGGGACAGGCAGCTGAATGTTGACGGGTACGTTCGCGGCATCGGCGTTGAGGGTGCGTACCACCGCCGACTGGGACTGGGAGCCACTGGGCGAAACAGTGATCGTCAGGGTGGCGCGGGCGCCGTGCTGGGTGCTTGTCACCGATGCGGTCAGGAAGCCGTCGGTGGAGGACGTGTACGTCTTCGTCACGGCGGTGGTGGTGTCCAGAAAGGTGTTCGGGGTCTTCATCAACGTGGTGCGGCCGTTGACGGACAGCTTGCCGGCGCGGACGTCACCGCCGGCGACCGCGACGGCGGTCACTGCCCGGGCTTCCTTGTTCTGGGCTCCGGCGGCCTTGAGGAGGAAGGCGGTGGCCGCGTCGGTCAGGTCTTTCACCTCGAAGCTGCACTGGCCGTTGTTGTCCTGCGGCTCGATCTTCGGATCGCTCGGTGTCTTTCCGTCGGAACGCCACAGGTAATAGGCCGGTTTGGACTTGGGGCCCTGCCAGCTGAGGGTGACCGACGAGCCGTAGCCGACCTGTGCCTTCGCGGGTGCGAAACGGTCGATGGCGAAGTTGTTGCTCTGTTTGACCAGTTGATGGGTGGTCGTGTGTTCCGTGCCGTCGTCCAGGGTCGCGGCGACCGTGAAGCTGACCGGGCCGGGTTGGGCGCTGACGAGCAGGCCGGCAAGGTCGAGGTCCACGGCGGTTCCGTCGGTGTGGGGCTCGCGCCGGGCGAAGAGGGTGCCGGGTGTCGAGGTGTCCAGGTCCCAGCCGGGTGTGGACGTGATCAATCCGGCGGTGGCCGGGGTCAGGTCGTCGGGAGCTTCTCCCGTGGGAAGGGTGATGCGGATGCCGCGGCAGGGGCTGGGAGCGCTCACACTGACGCGAAGGGTGGCGGTTTCCAGGCCCCCGGGCGTGGCACAGGTCAGCGTCCGGGGGGTGACGGTGACGCGGCAGTCGGTGGGAATGGCGGTCATGGCCTGTGGCCTTCCTCCCCTTCGATGGGCGGGGGCGTGGTGGGTGGTGGGGTGGTCCACGTGAGGTAGCCGTTGTGGGCGTCGGGAGGGCCGACGTCGAGTCGGGCCTCGGTGCTCGCCGCGGCGAGCGCGTAGTCCTCCCATTCCGTGGCCGGTGGCCGGGCGCGTGCGGTGAAGCCCCAGAGGCCGGCGGCGTCGGGGGTCGGCAGCGTCAGCCGGGGCCGCACCGGGGTGATGCCGGGTCGCGTGGACGCGGGCAGGACCCGGGCCAGAGCGGGCCCCAGGCGGACCGCGAGGGCGAGGCGTCCCAGATGGTCGGCGACGGCCTGGGGCGGCAGGCGGAAGCGGGCGACGGGCTGGATGTCGGTGTACGCGCTGATGTGGGCGTGGGGATCGAGCAGGGTGGTGAGGTAGGCGGCGTCGCCCGGCGCGACCCGGGGCGTGCGGGGCCGGGCGGCCACCGCGAGTTCCTCGCCGGCGACAACGGGGACGACGTAGTCACAGGCCGGTTCGGGCGGGCAGTGGACGGCGTGGAACGTGGTGTACGAGGTGGCACCGGGTGAGGCCAGGGGGCCCGTGTAGTAGCCGATCAGTCCGTCGGTGCGGTCCCCGCCGGCGCCGAGGCGGACGGGCCAGCGTCGGCTGATGTAGCGGGGGTCGTTGTCCGTCGGCGTTTTGAAGGCGTTGTTCCAGGCGGGGTCGGTCAGTGGCGGGCCGTCGAGTTCCAGGTGCACCCGCAGGCGTACCAGGGCGAGGGGGCGGCCTGCGGCCAGGCTGGCGCCCAGGGTTGCGCTGCCCGGCCGACGGGTGGTGGACAGCAGGCCGGCCTCCACGCTCTGGGCCAGGTCGGTCATCCGGAACGGGCGTTCGGTGGCGGGCTTGGTGCCGCCGGCGATGGCGTCGGGGTCCTCGTCGACCAGGGCATGCAGGAACCCGGCCAGTACGGGGTGGGCCGTGGTGAACGCGGGGCTGCGCAGGGACTGTGGCGTCAGGTAGGGAGAGCCGGGCAGGGGAATCCAGGTGACCGCGTCCCGGCTGCTGTCCTCGGCCGGGCCGGACAGGAAACGCACCTCGCCCAGCGGCCGGCCCGCAGGCCCGTACACGGCAAGGGCCCAGTGTTCGGCCGGGTGGCCGCCGGGGCCGGTGCGTCGAGCGACGAGCCAGCCGCCGACAGGGGTGTCCTTGGTCAGCATCGGGTCGCTGTCGGTGTCGATGGGCTTGTCCAGGTCGCCGACGGCGGCGGTGTGGGACAGCGGTGTCAGGCACAGACGGGCCGGCTGAACCAATCGGGGGGCAAGTTCGACGTACCGGTGGGTGTTCTGCTCTCCCGTGACGGCATGGCGGCTGATGAGGCTCTCGGAGCGGCGGACGCGGTAGTTCTGCTCGGTGCCTTCGTGGACGACCAGCACCCCGCGGCCGAACGTGTCGACGACATGCAGGCGGCCGAGCCGGACGTGGGCGGCCTGCACGGGCTGGTAGGCGCCGCGGGACGGATCGGGCACCAGCGTGTTCGCGGGCTTGAGGCGGTCGGGCAGTGGGGCTGCGGTGGAGGTCAGGAAGCCGACGGTCCGGTGGGTCAGCGCGGCTCGCAGTCCGGTCAGCTTCTGAGAGGCGAGGTTCCAGGTACCGGCCAGCTTGCGGAAGGCGGCGAACGCCTCGGCGGGGGCGTCGTACGGATAGGTGGCGCAGTGCGCGTCGATGCGCCGCTGCAAGGTGGTGGTGGGCACGGCGCTGATCAGGCTGCGGCCCTGCAGGTCGAACTGGGCGACGGCCGCGGTGTCGCCCTTAAGGTGGCGTCGGCTGCCGTCGAAGCGCCAGGTCTGTTGTCCGCCGGTGTCGAAGGGCAGCACCTGGCAGGTGATCTGCCAGGCCAGGGTCAGGGGCCGCCACGGCTGCTGCCAGACCGTGTCGGCGGCAGGCCAGGTGGCAGGCAGTGGTTTAGCCAGGCGCTCCTGCTCGGCGAGGCGTTTTCCGGTGGTCAGGTGACGGGCCTGCTGGAGGTAGTGGGAGGCGTGGTGGAGCACCCACAGCTCGCGGGCCAGGTTCTTCAACGCCGTGCGGGCGGCCTCGGGGGCGGAGGCAACCGCGTTGTCCCAGTGCGTGGGCAGGGGGAGTTGTTCGTTCGCCGGGGCGGTGAAGGTCCGTGCCGGGGAGGTGCCCTTGGCGGTCACCGAGGCGGTGGTGACCGGCTGATCGGCGTAGCGGCAGGGCAGGGGGGTCTCGCGGGCCAGGGAATCGCTCACGGGGGTGCCGGCGCCTCGCATCAGCAGGGTCGGGTCGGTGGGGGCGTAGAAGGGCTCGTGCGGTCCGGAGGTGAGTTTCCAGCCGGTCGGCAGTGCGGCTTGCAGCTTGGCTCGTGCGGTGTCACGGGCGGTGCGCAGAGCGGGCAGAGCGGCCAAGGCCGCCTCCAGGTCCTTCGCGGGGCCGTCCTTTCCGGGGTCGATGTGCTGCTTGGCCTTGTCGGTGTCGAAGGCGGGAGGGGTCTCCGCCTCGGCGTGCAGGTGTACCAGCCACCAGAGGTCGGTCACCTTGCGGCGCAGGACGGCCACCTCGTACTGCTGGTGGTCCAGGGTGCGTTGCGCCGTGTTCAGGGCGGCCAGTTTGGCCAGCAGCCCCGGGTCGTGGCTGATGCCGGCTCCCTCGTCGTCAGGGCTGAGAGGGGCGGCGGTCTCGGTGCGGGTGAGCTTCCACCAAGTGCCGTCCGGGCTGGGGGTGAACCAGTCGTGGTGGGTGGCGGCCTCGAGCACATCGGGTTCGTAGGCAGCGCCCACGGCCTTTTCCAGGGTGGACAGGTGCCCCGCGTGGAAGGCGTGGAAGGGTGCCGTGGCGCTGTGGCCGATGCCGTTGCTGGGCTGGGCAGGCAGGCTGTCCTTGACCAGGGCGGCCATGGCGTCGGCCATGTCGTGCCCGATGGCCACCTTGATGTCCTGGTGTCCGTCGGGGCGCTCGTCCGGCCAGGGCTTCCTGGCCTTGTCCCAGGTGAGCCCGAGGAGGGTGCCCGCGTACAGGGAACGGTCCTGGCCGGCGAAGGCGGGGGCGGGGCTGATGCTCCAGCCCAGGCGCCGCAGGGCCTGCTCGGCGCGGCCGGTGGTGGTGCTGTCGCAGAAGAAGGCGAGCAGGTCGTCGATCTGGCGGGCGGCGACCGGGTCGTCGTCGGCGGCGGTGTGCCAGCCGGCGACCAGGTAGCTGAGGTTGCCGTTGTCGAGGGCGGCCGGCTTGCCGGTGGCGTCGGCCAGGGGGTCGTGGAAGGAGAAGACGTCCTCGCAGTAGGGCTGGAAGGCGGCGAAGGCCGGCAGACCCGGGCCGAGGGCGGTCAGTGGCGCCACCCGCTGGTCGCCCGGTTCGCTCCAGCTGCCGCTGGTGGTCAGGGATCTGTTGCATCCCATCCACTGCTGCTTGCGGCCCACCTTGGAGGTGCCGCCCCCTTTCTTCCTCGATTTGGCGGACAGGTAGTCGCTGTAGACCAGCCATCCGTTCACCTGGGGGCTCTCCGTCACGGGCTGTTTGTCGCGGTGGTAGTGGCGCAGGATCAGCCATCGGTTGGGAACGGTGGGGTACCGCAAGGCGGCGTCCGGGCCTGTGGTCAGGTCGATGCGCCCTTTGCCGAGGGCTTCCGGCAGATGCCAGTGCAGGTAGACGCCCTGCTGCTCGGGCTTCTTGCCGAATTCCACGGCATCGGTGGGCCGGGGTTCGGGGTCTTTGTAGTCGCTGGTGAAGGCCAGCGGCAGTCTCCAGAAGGGATCGTTGGCCACCTCCGCGTTGACGAGCAGGCCATCGACGGTCATGGGGACGATGACGACCGGGGGGCTGGGCATGGGGGCTCTTCCTTGGCTGTGGGGCGCGGACTTCCGGGCAGCGGCGGCTCCCGCGGCGCAGGCCGCGTCAGGAGGGGACGAACTGGAGCATTCCTGCGCTGTTGAGCAGTTGCAGGGCCAGGCCGGCGGGGGTGAGGGTGTAGCCGGTGTCGTTCAGGGCGATGCGCAGTGCGGACTGGATCCTGTCCGTCAGAGGTGTGGTGCCCTCCGTGATGCGCAGCACCTCACTGGCGCGGGCGCTGGTGCCCCGTCTGCAGAGGTTGATGCCGGTGGCCTGGGCTGCCAGGGGGTTGCCGATGTCGCTTCCATGGGGCCTGCGCAGGTTCACCGCGCCGTCGCCGCTCATGCTGTCGATACCCATGCTCAAGCCGTGCGGAGGCTCGCGCACGATGATCTTGTCGGGCTGCCGGGCGTCGCACAGAAGCAGCATCGCGTCCGGCAGCGGTCGGCTGATGTGCGTGGTGACCGGGCTGCCGCTCTTGGTGGCCTCCACGATCAGCTCCGGCCAGTAGCGCACGAGAGGCGATCGGATCAGGCCTCCGAAGACCGGCAGCCGTGGCTCGCCCCGCGCGGTCAGCACCTCGTCGAGAAGCCCGTCGAGATAGAGGTCGAGGCGAGTGACGGCCCCGACGCTGCGGACGCCGGCGAGCAGGGCCCGCATCCACTGCGCGTCGATGTGGAAGAAGCGGGCGCTGTGCTCGGGCAGCATCCCGGCGTGCGGCACCAAGTGGTCGAAGGGCACCCGTGACATCCAGTCCACCGGCGGGCCGAAAGCTTCGGCCACCGCGTCGGCGTGTTCCTCGGCCACCGTCCGCAAGGCCTCGGCGAGCTCACCGGTGGCGGTCTCCGCACCGGTGCCGGGGCTCGTGGGCCGGGTGAGCAGGGCGTGTACGGCACGTTCCAGCCCGGCCAGGCCCCGGGCCGCGGAGGTCCGCTGCGGGTCGGTGGCCGGGGAGCCTGTGTCCGGGGCGGACGCGTCACCTGGTGTCCGTCTTTTGAGGCCGGTGTCGATGGCCTGCGCCAGGTTTCCCGCCACCAGGTTCTGGAATCGGCTGCGGGCGTCCCCTCCGGCGCCGGCCGGTCGGCAGGTGCGCTGGGCGGCGGCCAGGCCCTGGGCCCGGTGGTTCTCCAGGGCGCGCAGCAAGGAGGGGTGGGAGGCGCCGAGCAGCTGGCCGCAGGTGTAGGCGCATGCGTAGCTGACGTCCCAGATGCCGAAGCTTTCGAGGTAGACGAGTGCGGCGTCCGCGCTGCGCAGTGGTTCACGCCCTGCGGGCAGGGGCTGGGCGGGGCGGGCGGTGAAGGGGCCGCGGTACCACGCAGGGGTGTGTTCCCCGGTCGGCAGCCGGTGGACGACCGGGACGAAGCCTCCTGCCAGGCGTGCGGCCACGTGCTGGGCGACGTCGCCGGATCCGGCCTCGTGCGGCAGCCGCAGGAGGTTCTCGCTGCTGCTGGCGGAGGCCAGTTGCTGTGCCAGGGCGTGGAAGTCACTGTTGACGGCCGTCCCGCCTGCCGGGTCCGTGGTGAAGGACCACGACCACAGTGCGGCCAGGCGGACGGCTCTTGTGCCTTCCGGCACGGCGGTGTCGCCGCCGAGAAAGGTGTAGCCGGCGTAGCCCTCCAGTGAGACCAGTGCGGCCGTGTAGCGGCGGGCGGGCATGCGGGGGAAACGGCTGGTGGCGACGACGGCGCGGCGCCCGGTGGTGAATTCGTCCGTCTGGGTCCGCGAGGCGGCTACGTCACGGACGTGGGCCAGCCAGCGCAGCTCACCGGCTTTCGGCAGTACGTCGGCGAGGGCGTCGGCGCGCAGGTCCAGGATTCGGCACGGTCTGCCGTACAGGCCCATGGGAGGGGATGGGTCGAGCGCAGGGGCGAGGTAGTGGTTCGGTGGCGTGAGGAGGTCTTTGACGGTGCGTCCCGAGACCGGCTCGCGGGTGTCGGGGTTGGGCAGGACATCGTCGTCGGTGACGAGGATCAGGGCGAGCCAGGGGGTTTGCGGGTCGGCGGTCAGCGGCCGGGCCCAGGGCAGTCCGCCGTGTTCCAGGACCACGTGGGGCAGGGTCATGTCGAAGCGGCCCGTCGCGGTGGGCGGGGGGTGGACGGCCGCGATGTCGGCGGGCTCCAGGGCGAAACGCGGGGCGGCGACGGTGAAGGCGAGGGAGTCGGAAAGGGTGCCGAGCACGGTCGCTCCCTCACTGACCGGCTGGGTGGCGGTGAGGGTGTACGTGCCTGGGCTCAGGGCCGGCTGGTCCTGACTGGCGAAGGTGACACCGAGGTCCGTGGGGGCGGCCGGGTGCACCACTGTCGGGTCGGTCATTCAGTCCTTGCCAGAAGTCGGGACGAGCATCGGGTCGCAGGTCACGGTGGACCACAGGCGCGAGACGTAGCCGGTCAACGGGTCCAGCGGCGGCATCGCCGCGGTGCCGGGGGCCAGACCGAGCGCCGTCCACCGCGCGTACAGCCCTTCCCGGGCCCGCCGTGCTTTTTCCGTGGCCAAGGTCGAGGCGACCTGGCCGCGGCTGCCGTCGGTGGGTTTGCTGCCGGATGGGTTGTCCGGGCCGGGCACGCGGCCGCTCCTCCCTGATTCCGCCTCCAGGCGGGTCTTGGGGATCGGGCCGATGAGCGGATCGGTGCGGGTGGGCGGTGGCGGCACGAGCCTGGCGCCGATGACCTGTCCTGGCAGGAGTTCCGTGTCAGGCCGGACCGGTGGGGAGGCGGAGGGGCCCAGAGGGGCGCCCCAGGCACTGACCGGCAGGCCGCCGTGCTGGGGTGCCACGCCCCACCGGGCGAGACTGATCACGGCCCCGGTGGCCGCCTTCAGGATCAGCGTGCATCCGGCCGTGACCGCCGTCCTGTTCATCGGGCGGATCGGAACGGTGGCCGTCGGCGTGCCTGCCACCGTGGTGTGGGAACCGTCTCCGGTCCGGACCTGCAGGTGAGTGCAAGGGGCCGGGGTACGCACCGACAGCGCCAGCTGCGCGAGGGCGACCTGTGGAGTCTTGTTCTTGCCGCCCTCGCCGGGCTGCTGTTCCTGCAGGAGGCCGCCGGCCACACCGGCCTGCAGCGTCGCCCCGGCCAGCACCTTGCCGCGGAAGGCGTCCCAGGAGAGTGCGTCGACAGCGGTCGGGCGCGGGCCGCCGAAGCGCACGTACACATCCGGGACCACCGGCAGCTTCAGATGGGCCACCCCGCCGGTCGGTGGCCCCCACAAAGTCAGCTCGACGTCCAGCTCCAAGTGGTGGGTGCCCATGAACCGGATCTCCACGCCGACGGTGACGCCGATGAAGGCCTCGAAGCGGAACGGCTCCCACTGCACGGTGGCATGCAGCTCCGCCCGGAGCCAGGCCGATACGCGGGAAGAGGAGTACTCCACCCGCAGCATGCCGCCCACTTGCAGCATGGACGGTGTCACCGCCGCGTACGCCTCACCGCGGACGACGACCGCACTGCTGGGCTGCCAGTTGACCCCGACCCGTTCCAGGCCCTTCGGGTAGTGCGGAGACGGCCGGTACGCGGGATGGTAGCCACCGAAGGTGATCACGAAGTCGCCCGTGTGTGCGGAGGGTGGAACCCAGGTGCACACCGCGAACTCGCCCTGGATCTTGCAGTCCTTGCTCACCAGGTAGGACTGGCCGGGATCCAGGGCCCCCGAGACCGACAGTTCGCCGGTGGACAGCCGGTAGACGGCGCGCAGTCCCAGGGTCAGGCTGGCGTAGGGGTTGTCGTTCTGCGGAAAGCGGGCACGGGCCACCCCCAGCAGGGCCACCATCACGTCCCCCGGTGCCACCTGTACGGCCACCACGGCGGAGCATTCGACGACCTTGAAGACGGTGAACCGGGCGCCGACGGCCACCCAGACGTGGTCGCCGGCCGGTGTGACCAGCGAACCGAGTTTCTTCAGCACCGCCGCGGCACCGGAGGTGACCGGCATCGCCTTCTCGTCGCCGATCCCCGCCACCAGCGGGTACCGCGGCACCTCGGCGGCCTTCTCCGGGACGGCCAGACAGGAGTTGTAGCCGAAGCCGCCCAGCAGGCCGGTCACCACTACCGGTCCCAGCGGCAGTTGCAGTCCCGTGACCTGGCCGACGACGAACACCGTGACCCGGCCGTCGGTCATCTCCCCGTACATGCCGGCCGCCAGGAACCCGATCTGCGGCGTGGTGACCACCAGAATCCCGCTGACCAGCAGTCGGAGCGGCGGCTTCGGTCGCGTCTCCCGTACGAGCGCGCCCGCCACTCGCACCGGACCGGCCGTATACGACAGGCCCAGTCCGTCCAGCGTTCCCTCCACCGCCAGCGAGCGGCCCAACGCCACCCCCATGCCCAGACCGACCGCGTCGAAGACCAGGCCCACCGCCCCCAGCGAAGCGTCGATCAGCAGCCACAGGCGCTTGGGCGAGGTGGTGTAGGCTACGCCCACCCGGTGCACCTGCAACGGCCCCAGCGCCCGCCGTACGTCCACCCACGTCGCCGCCTGCACGGCCCGCCCAGTGCCGGTCGCCTCCCCGGTCCCGCTGTCCTCCGCGTCCGGGATCGAGGGCCCATCGGCCGCCGAACCCCACCATTGGCCCTGCGCACGGGGCTGCGACGGTTCCCCATCAGGTCCGGCCGTATCCTCCGGGAGCAGTTCGGCCGCGGTGCCGGGAGTTCCGGCTTCCCGGGTACCGTCGCTGCCCAGCGCCCTCCACACCCTGACCGGGGTGCCGGCCATGTTCACCTCGGCGCCCACCGATGCCCGTTTCGCCAGGAGGGCGGTGTCCAGCTGCGGCAGTGCTTTTCCGCCCGCACCGTTCAGCAGTGACTGCAGCCGATCCACCAGATCCTTGCCAGGAGCCTTCGTCCCCGACCGGGCAACGAGCGCCAGGCGCGACAGCGCGGCGGCGTTCACCGGGATCTTCGGCCCCACCACGGGCAGCGCCATCAGCGAGATGGCCGGTGCCACACCAGCCACTGCCAGCGTCATGCGGCCGTCGGCCGCATGGTGCGCCGAGGCGATTCCCGCCTGCCATTGGCGACCGTCGGCCGTACCCGTCAACGCGAGTCCCAGTCCGGCCTTTCCACTGGAAGGGAACTCCAGACGCAGCGACGCCGAGGTCAGCGTCGCCACCGCCTCCGTGGGCAGCTGGTCCCACACACCGTCAGTCACTGAAAAGCGCCGTGAAGCAGGAACTGTTGCCCCAGTTGTCGCGGACACCCGGCGGCTTGCCAGCAGACGCCGTGAACGTCTTCAACAGTGACGGCGTCGTCGGGTCGACTTCGAACAGCTCGAGATTCGCGCTGTCCTTCCCACGGAACACCCAAAGGTTCTGGGTAGCCGGGTCCACTGCCGCGCCCGCGCACAAGGAGCCGGCAGACGTCAGGTCGAGCGTTTTTCTGCTGGACGGGTCAGTTGTCACATACCGCACGGCTTGCAGTTTTCCGCCGTTGTTTTCGACCGTGCAGCAGTAGACCGTACCGGATTTATCGCTGAAGACCGGCGGGCAACACAACGTACCCGCATTGGGGAAGGAGATGAGACTTCCCTTGCTGTTCAGCAGATTCAAGCGCTGAAGCGTGCCGTCTCCAGCCACGAATACGTAGCTGCTCGATGCGTCGACTGCAACGAATCTACTGCTGGCATGCACGTCGATGGTCGGGTCGATCAGCAGACCGGCGGATGATCCACCACCGGACATTTCTCCTGCATAGAGCTGCCGGTTTCCTCCATTCGTGTGACCCGAGAGGGCAAAGAATTTTTTATTGCTGCCGGCTTTTCCTACTGCCAGGTCGGTGACGCCTTGCGACCATGAGCTGTTGAAATCGTAGTGCGTCGGGGACCTGCTCCCTTTTCGGGTACCGTTGACAGGCTCGGTGTAGAGCCTGACGTCACCCCTGTCGGACAGTCCCACGTAGAGGTTCCCATCCTGAGCGAAACAGCAAGCGGATCGTGCGGGCTCGTCGATGAATCCACCGCCGCCGCTCCGACCGATCTCCATCATTGCCGCGCGGTCGAACATAGCTGCCCTCATATAGGCCAGCCCGTTACTCTGGTCCGGTGCGACTTTGTCGTACCTGGAAAAACCGTACAACTTTTCATCGCCGGCGCCAGAAGCAGTCGGTGAGGGATCCTGCGCCGTGGATACATAATCGTCCCCTCCCCCCAACAGGACGCTACCTTTATCCGTCCGGATGGTCTGCAGCCATCCCACGACGGCTCCTTCGGTACGGCTCCCATCTTTACGCCAATAGCGATACATTGCAATAATCGTAATTTTTTCCAAAACTTTCCTTTCGCTGGTTGGAAATCCATTGCCCCACCATCCATCAGAGTATGGCGCATCCCCTTCCCGTATTGCCGCAACCAGTCGACAGGGCATGCCGGACCGATTCGCCATCACTCTTCCTGGTGAACGTACGGCGTGGCGGCACGGGCCGGCTCCGGGTCGAAGTACCGTTCAGCGGCGACATTTACCGACGGGCAGTACGAGACGTTCCGCGTCGGAGAAGATGAAAGAGGGACGACTGTGAAGAAAGCCCCCACCGCCCTGGCAGCAGGCAGGGGTCCTGACGGCGAGCCGCTCGTCTACGCGTTCTACGACAGCATGGTGCGCAGAATCCTGCAGGACGAGGTCACGGGGAAGCCCATCGAAACATGGAAGAAGGCAGGAGAGGGACACCGCTATCCGTTCAGCGCCCAACCCGTCAGATATTCGGCGTTGTGGCCCGAGCTCGTCGAGGGGTTCGATGGGAAGAGCCCCGTGGGCACCTACCGACGCGACGAAAAGATCGCGGATGTGTACTACACCTTCCACGCCCTGCAGGTGCGCAACTCCGCCTACCGATTGGTCTCTTGGCACCACCAAACAAAAAAGCGCCAGGAAGCGTTGAAGCGCGATCTTCCGCAGCTGCCTTCCGGCTTTACGCTCACTGCAGCGTGCGAGGCCTCCGACAGTAATGTGCTGTTGTGGGGGAAGACAGCACAACAAGCCTGCATCTACTGCGTATGGAACCCCTCCACGGGGTTGGTGGGAAAACCGGTCACCGGCCCTGTGCCCAAGACAGTGACGGCTGCCTTCCTCGGCTACGATAAATCTGCCGGCGAGCGGGTTACACGTTTGTACGCAGACAAGAGCGAGCACGCGTTCACCGTGAAGAGAAAGGGCACCTCTTACGTGTTCACCCCGGCGTCGGCACCCCAATTTCTTGCGGCAGCGGAGAAGGGATAAGCAGCCGACCACAGCGAGGACCCCGCTCACCGAGAACGGAATATCCGGCATCATGGGCAAAGTCTTTATTTACGGAAACTGGCAGTACCTGAGCGTCATGGGAAGGTGGTCGCACCGATTTTTTGAGACGCCGCTCAACGCGAGCCTCGGACCACACTCTCCGAGATCGGTCGAGGAAGACACCCCGGAGGAGTTCGGGAACGGGGGACCTGGGGAGGAGATCATCCGATACTCCAAGATCGCTCCTGACAGTGTGAACCGACTTCTCTATGGACACCGGCCTGTGGGCTACGGAGCCGACAACCGATACCTGTCCGAGTTGAATACGGCATGGGATTTCGAGGAAGGAGACCCCTTCAATTCGGCACATTTCTTTCCGCCGGACGGGCGTCTGTATGTGGGGCACAACAGCAAGGGCGAGGTCAGCAGCTACAAGGGACCCGTCTCCGGCACACGCAAAGGGCAGAAAGGTGCGACCTTCTATCATTTCAGCGACGACTGGACGAAAGGGGTCACCGACCTTGCGGTCGGACAGTCGGGAGAGACAAAGAAATTCTTTGCCCTCTCGGGGCACTCTCATACGTCCGGAAATCGCCTCCTCTTCGCAGGAACCATGACCACCCCCGGAACGGGAGCGGGCCCGACGGTCGACCCGACCATCGAAGTACACGGAAATAGCCGTTTCGTTGCGGTCGATCCGTCGAACAGCTACGTGTTCATCGGCGGCGACCGAACCCTGCAGCGTTTGAACCTGATGAGCCCATCGGGCAGCCTCGTCGATTTTCCCGGCGTCGGAACGCTGTGCTGTCCGCCGACCTTCTGCGAGAAAGACGGTTCCGTCTACTGCTGCACAGTCGAGAACAACAACGGGCAGCTTCAAGCCGTGCGGTACAAGACCACGGACCCCTCGAGTCGCAAGCCACACACACTCACCAGCACCCCGTCGATCTCCGCAGGGGCAGCCGTCAACCCGACGACACAGAACCTCTGGGTCATTCAGGCCAAGAACGTCACAACTCTCAATCTATTCGAGGTCGATCCCGGCACGCTGTCCGTCCTGAAGCACCACACCCAAGCGATTCCGGTGGAACCGGACCGGCTGGACCAGTGGATGACCAACTCCTGCTACACAGCAATCTTTGCCCCCTAATCCCCTGCAGGGGTGTTCACCCACTTGGAGTGATATGACCACAAAACCTGAGCCTTACCCGCATCCGGTTCGCATCGGTGACAAGACCTTCAAATTCCGTACCGTCCCGTACGGCACGAAGACCATCGTGCAGACAGGCGAGATCAAGAACGTTAAATTCTCCCACCTCTCCGAATGGATGCAGGCGACATGGGGAAAAGAGTGCGCGCTCCCCGACCACCTGAAGGACGTTGACATCAGGTCCCTCTCCCTGGGTATCAAGACGACCCGGTCGGGGGGATCACAAACACGGGAATTCACTTTCCGTGCATCGTTCAGTTTTCGCGCGGACATCGGAACGTCGGTGCACATTACATCCCTGCATGTGCACTACCGGTCGACCAAGGAATTCACGCTGGAAGTTATGCTGAGCTTGCCCGTCAAGGTAGGACCGAAGAAGCCCTTGATGAAATTCACCGGCATGCTGTCGAAAAAAGCCGACAGCTGGGTGATCGACGCGGCGTGGTCCCTCCCGGCGGGACAGGAAGGTGTTCGACTGACGGAGGTGGCCAGTGCGTTCAACCTCACCAGGTAATGGAACCGGCAAGTAAACAGAGAGATCAGTCAACAGTCATCAGTGTCGCGTAGAACTTGTAGAGGATGCCCAGGGCCGTCCCTCCCGCCTTGACCGGCTTCTTGGGGCAGTCGTCGAGCACGGTGCCGCTGACCGCGGCGGAAACTACGAGGGTTCCCTCTCCATTAGAGACGACAAGGGGGCCGCCCGAGTCACTTTCGCAGGCCACCTGTTTCTTATCACTACTTACGGCCACAACATAGTAAGGGTTTGGATTTTTGAGTTTTGCGGTTGTCACCGGGAGTTTGCGGATACTCTTTCCGATACGATCGTCCGGGGTCTCCCCACTTGCATAGATGACCCCTGTTTCGGGTGGGGCGGGCGCGGACAATGCGACCGGCAGGGCCGCTTCCTTTTTGAAGCGCTGCTCCAGAATGAGCATAGCGACGTCACCGTGATCGTCATCCGCGAGACTCACCGGGGCGTTTTTAGTGGTGACCTTTTCCAGATAGTCGGCGTGACTACCCTGAAATATGGTGTAGGTTCCGTGGATGATCTGCTCCTCATCATCCCTGATGCAGTGGTCCGCTGTGGCGATACGGGTGGGGGAAGTCAGGACGCCACTGCACTTGATCACCTTGCCCTTGTTGTTCTTCGGTCCAACGATCGTGACAAACCAAGGAGCTTCGGCGGGTTTGACTTTCTCCGGATCTCCAGTGAACGCGGCAGCGTGCGGAGCACTTACCCAGAGGGGAAGGAGCGTGGCCGCCGCGCAACAGCAGCTCAGTGTGCGGAACGAGCGGTGAGACATGGTCCGGTTGTCCTTCCAGCAGGGCACTCTCGTGGCGGTGCCCATCCACGGGACGGGCACACGCGCCCCTACGGAAATCGGATAGGCCTGGCACAGATCTTGGATGCTGTTTGGCGACCTTGTTTCGAGGGCGGTCGCACTGCCGGAGTCATTGACTGATTCCCAGTCTAACGATGCACGCATCGCCCCGGCATGTTCACAGAGCCAACTTGATTGACGACCGGCCTAACAACAGCTAACAGAATGAGTTGATCTGTCTGAGGGTGATGAGGCAGCAGGCGAGGCGGAGGAAGGCTTCATGGATGTCGGCTCGTCGTTCCCAGCGGATGCGGAGGCGTTTGAAGCCATGCAGCCAGGCGAAACTGCGCTCGACTACCCATCTGTAGGTGCCCAGCCCTGTGCCGTGGCGTGTGCCGCGTCGGGCGATGGCGGGCACGATGCCGCGCTTGCGGACATGGTCAAGGTAGATGTCGTGGTCGTAGCCACGGTCGGCGAAGAGCGAGTCCGGCTTCCGGCGGGGATGACCGACGCGTCCGCGCACGGGAGGGATCGCGTCGAGCAAGGGCAGCAGCTGGGTGACGTCGTTGCGGTTGGCACCGGTGAGGATGACCGCGAGCGGGGTGCCGTACCCGTCGGTGATCAGGTGGTGCTTGGAGCCGGCCCGGCCACGGTCAACCGGCGACGGGCCCGTCGCGAGCCCCCTTTTAGGGCCCTGACCTGGCTGGAGTCGACCACGCATCGGGACCAGTCCAGCCTCGCCGCCGCGTTCAGCTCCGCCAGCAGCACCTCGTGCAGCCGCTGCCACACCCCGCTCTCGTTCCAGTCCCGCAGCCGCCGCCAGCACGTCATGCCCGAGCCGAAGCCGAGCTCCTGCGGCAGGTACTCCCACTGGATCCCGGTATGCAGCACGTACAAGATCCCGCACAGCACCTCCCGGTCCGGCAACCGCTTGCGGCCCGGATACCGAAACCGGCGCTCGCTGCACGGCAGCAGCGACCCGATCCGCTCCCACAACTCATCCGACACGATCCACGGCGATGCCCCCACGAGCCGGACAACGCTCAACCCGCCCGTCAGACACGGCAACCAGCGTCAACAGATCTCATTCTGTTAGCTGTTGTAAGGGCCGCCCAGGCGGGCAGCGCGGCATCACACCCTTGTCAGCCGGAGGTGTTGAGCTGCCACTTGGGCGGGAACCAGGCCGGCATGGCGTCGGCCTGCTGCCGGTAGGTCTGCTTGATACGGCTGCGTCCGCTGATTCCGGCGATATCCGGATGGGCAACCCGGGCATACTTGTCGACCTCGCAGAACAAGTTCTGACAGTCGATCAGCTGCAGCGGGCGTCCGCGCAGACCGGCAAAGGCCAGGCCGAGCCGGGCAAAGTGCTCGTCCTGGGTGTCGGCCATGTAGCGGATGACGTCCGCCTCGATGCCGTCGGCCGCCGCACCGAAGCACTTGCGGATCCCGTCGCGTGCTCCGGGCCCGGCGACGACGAAGTCCATCTCCGAAAACGGCATCACGGCCGCATAGTTGAGGTCGATCACGAACTGGTAGGCCAGAAAGGGCCCGATCGCCGGGAAACCCAGCAGCACCTCGTAGGCGCCCTGCAGCGTCGGCGCGGACAGCACGCGCGGCGGCGCGTCCGCAGCCATCATCATCTCCAGCAGCCGCAGGTGGTTTTGATGCTTGCGCTCCCCGCCGAGCTGCGGTGGGGGCACGATGTAGGCGGCCGAGTACAACCTCTGCCCTTGAGCGAAGGCCCTCGAGAGCACTCGGTCAAAGGCGCGGTAGTCGTAGGTGTCCCACCGCACCTCTCCCAGTTCCCCGTTCAGCAACTGCCACGTCGAGGTCTTGTTGAAGATCTTGAACAACAGAGTCCGGAAGAAGACTTCCTCCCACTCCTGCTCGCCCTGGTAGATCACGCCGCCAATCAAGTCCTGGCTGACCCGGTCGGCAGCCCGAAAGCAGTTGGTGAAACGGTATCGCTGCAGGATCGGATCGTCCGTGAATGGCCCCGCTCCCCCGGCAAGCCGCGCCTCGTAGACCTGCTGGCGCGCCGCCGCGAAGCGCCAGTAGGTGTCGAACACCGGCGTCGCATTCAGCGTGCGGCCTGCCACACGAAACTTCACAGGGCCGCAGCCTAAGTCCCTCTGCTCTGAACGCTCTTGCAGCATCGTCACCATGAGCTCAATATATATTCAATATAGATAGGCGTCAGCGAGGGGGACGTGTGGAATTGCTGTGGCAGCGTCCACGACGCAAGACGCTGGTCGACTGGCCCGAGGAGGTGGACGCAAGGCTGGACGTCCTGGTCCGGGCCGCGGCTGCCGCTGGGGAGCAGACGTCGCGCTCACAGGTACTGGCCGCGCTGGTGACGGCGGCCGAGGTCCGTCCCGCCATCATGGCCGAGCTCCTCCACTCCTACCGCCAGATGCCCGCCGATGCCCTCGAAGCAGACAACACGCGCGACGACCTGCCGCTCGTACGCTCCCCCGGACGCACCCGGTACAGGAGATGACACCACTTCCGTCACAGCGCTCTCCCCGGGCTCCTTCGGCGACTCAACCAACGTCACCAAACGCCATAAGGTCACGGCTGCGTGCGCCGCCCTTTGACGACTGCGTCCTTGATCGCGGTCTCGGCTGTGTTCAGTGCCCGGGTCGGCACCAGTCGGGCCTGGTCGAGCCAGTCGCCGGGAATGCCGGACTCTTCCGTCTGGCCAAGGGCAGAACTCATGTCGGGATCCTCTGCGGTCAAAGCGGCTGTCGGCGGCAGTTCCAAAAGCCTCAGAGCGGACGTCGAGTGGTGGGTGATCACAGACGTGCCCGGGCCAAAAAAGCCGAGGCGGCGGGGGCGGCCGGGACAGGGACGTTCACGTGCCGGCAGCGGGCGGCGGTGTGCCAGTCCTCGGTGGGGTGCGGGTGTGTGACGGCCGGGATGTCGAGGCCGGCGTCGCGGATGAGGCGGTCGAAGCGGATGGAGGTGCCGAAGCAGCCGGCGAACAGCCCGAAATGGTCGGCGGTGCGCGGGGTGCGGCGGCGGAAGGCAAGGGCGGCGGCCAGGAGGGGGCGGGCGCGGGCCGGGATAGCGTACATGTGCCGGGGGCCGGGTGGCATGCCGATGTAGATCCTCGAGTCGCGGTCGATGGCCAGGCGGGCGGCGTGCTCGTCGACACTCGTGATCTGGGTCATGAACAGCAGAGACTGATCGGTGCCCGTGAACAGCAGGGCGGCTGCCGCGGCAGCGCGCAGCGGATTGGGCAGGTTCGTGGTGAGAGTGTGAGCCACGTGGGGGGTGATCGGCACGGTGGTGATGCCGGGGCCGCCCCGCGCGACGAGGTCGTCAGGGACATCGAGGTGGAGTTGCCGGCCAAGGAAGTGGGCCTGGGCGCCACGTACGCGCGCGAGGGTGTGCCCAGGGCTGGGGCTTGAGACGGTCAGGCGGGCCAGGAACAGGCGCAGGCTCTCCATGTCCTTCCAGTCGGTGGGTTCGTGCGGACCGGTGTCCTCGTCCGGGGATCTGACGGTGGCCGTCGCCACAGGCGTGAAACTAGGGTGACGGGCCAGCCAGGTACGGGCGGCGGCGTGGCCGGCCCGGTACTGGCTGTCGGTGCGGGCGAAGTCGTCCTTGTCCAGGTGGCGTCTGCACTCCTGGAGGAAGGAGGCGGCGTCGCCATCGGGCAAGTCGGGCAGCGGGTGGACGTGATCGGACGGGGGCGGTCTGTGGCGTCGGCCCGGGGTGGACGGGCCGATGGCGTCCAGGATGGCGGGGGTGCCGGAGACAGGGTGGGGATCGGCGAGGCCGGCGGCGGCAAGGCGTGCCCGCAGGCGGTACTCGGTGGCCTCGGTGGGGGTGTGGGCGACGAGAGTGAGGCGGATGCCGGTGTCGGCTCGCCAGGTGGCCAGGCGCGCCAGGCGCTCGGGGGTGAGGCGGTGGGCGCGCAGCACGATGGCTTGCTTGAGCCCGGTGGTCAGGGTCCAGCAGGTCACGGCGCGCCAGGCCGCGTCGGTGGACATCCGCTCGGCGTCGGGGCAGGTAAAACTGTCGCGGCCCATGGCGCGCAGCAGGTCCAGGGCGAGGTAGGCCAGGCTGTTGGTGTGCGGGGTGGGATCGGCGGTGATGCAGCCGCCCTGGGGGTCGGCTCGCTGGTGGGCGGCGTGGTGGATGGTGCGGTCGTCGCCCGCGTCCAGCAGGAGCGTGACGGGCGGCGGCATTGGCGGTGCGGCGAGGTGGGTGGGGGCGGTCATGGGCGGCGGGAGGTGTCGACACGGCGGATGACCTGCCGCAACAGACCCGGGTCGGGGCTGGTTGCGCCGGTGGCGGTCAGGGCGCGTTGGACGTGGTGGGTGAGCAGGGCCCAGCGGCGCAGGCTGCCGTGGGCGAAGTCGCCGTCCAGCGACCAGAGATGATCGTGTGCAACGGTCTGCCACAGCGGGTGCAGGACGGGAACGGTACGGGGAATCTCATCACGGGCCAGCGGTGGGAGGGTGAGCCACTGCGCGGTGCGGGTGTGGAGCATCTGCTGGGCACGCAGGGCTCGTTCACCTCGCTGGCCGGCGATCAGGACAGTACACAGTCCGCCGGAAAGGTCGTCGTGCAGGAACCGGAGGTACTCGAAGCAGGCCTCGGGCATCCGGTCGGCTTCGTCGACGACCACGATGCGCGGCCTGGCTCTCAGCGCACGGCGGATCAGGGCGTCGGCAGCCGCCGGTTCGGCCGGCGCAGCGTCCTCCAGTTCGAGAGCGTGATGCAGGTGGGCGCGCAGGTCAGCCGGCCGGGGTCTGGCCCCCAGACGCAGCGGGACGCGCGCCTGGGGGAAGCGGGTACGGGCAGCGTGGTGGACGGCGAAGGTCTTCCCGACTCCAGCGTCGCCCAGTACACACAGGAAACGCTGCTGCTGGCAGGCCTCGGCGAGCGCGTGGTCGACTGCCGCGAGGCCGGGAGTGAGGACAGTGCGCGCCCCGGCAAGGCTGAGGAAGTGCAGTTCCGGGGGCGCAGGTTGACCGGCGAGGGGGAAGGGCCGTGGGGCCGCCAAAGGCCGCGCCGCCGTCTTGGTCAGCATCGGGCCAGGGCCCAGTCGACGACCTCATCGTTGACCTGCTCGACGCCGAAGTACTCCATGCCCTTGATGACGTGCTTGGTCACCTTGACCCACTCGCGGAAGGAGCCCAGCGCATACTGGGTGTCGATCCGCTTGAGCAGCGCCTCGTCCACACCGCGCCACACGGGGTGGGAGTCGGGGACGGTCTTGAGGATCTCGTCCTCGGTCATCGCGAGGATCTCCAGGCGGATGTAGATCCTGGAGGCCAGTGCCGGGTCGCTCTGCAGGGTCTCGTAGGCCTCACGGCCGCCGACGAACACGATGGCGGGCTGGGGGGCGCAGTTGTCCCACAATTTGCGCAGGAACTCGAAATTCTCCCGCCGGTACTGCTGGGCTTCGTCGCACACGATCACATACGGACGCCGCGGCAGGGCCTCGCGCAGCAGCTTGTCGAACGCGGTCGGCGTGCCGGGCATCTTGCAGTTCAGCCGCATCTGGTGGAACAGCTCCTCGCGCAGGTCCTTCGGTCCCGGGCGGGAGCGGGCGAAGTCGAGCGGGAGGATCAGGTCCGGGTTCATCTCCTGGATCGTGGCGCGGGTGGAGAAACTCTTGCCGAGCCCCGGGTCGCCGTAGATCACGGACATGGCCTTCGACTCGACGGTGTCGATGACGGTGTCCTTGATCTGCAGCAGGGTGTCCGTGGCCACCAGGGTGGAGTCCTTGAGGCCGAGGAAGTGCTGCGGGCTCAGGTCGGGGCGGCGCCTCGATGCCTCGCCCGGCGATGCGGTGACCGGCTGGCGGCGCTGGCCAATGTGCTTGCGTCTGGGGGCAGTTGTCACGATGCGTCGTCCTTGACTTCGGTGTCGGTGGATGTGGTACCGGCAGATGCGGTGCGGTCGGGGTCCTGACCGGGGCGTTTCCACGCAGCCGGGACGGGGGTCAGGGGCCGGTACGGCTGGGTACGGCGGCGCGGCGCGGCGGGCGCCCTCGTGCCGTCGAGTTCGGCGCGGGCCTCGGCCTCGGTCATGCGCAGGGCGCGGACGGGCAGTTCTGGCCGGGTGGACGGCAGGTGACGTTCTCGCCGGCGCTCGCCAGAGCGCTGCAGGGCCGCTCGCAGCACCCTGCTGTGTTCGTCACGTTCAAGGAGCACCTTGGCGCGCAGTTCCTCGCTGGCCTCGTTGCTCAGGAAGGCCCGGCCCAGGTAACGGTTGCCGCGGAAGGTGTACAGGTCGATCTCGTGGGTGTGGTGCGGCATCCACCGCACCCGTACCTCGAGCCCGATCCGGCCCACCCCGTTCTCGGGCATATAGGCGCGCTTGTTGAACTCCACCCCGTGACTGGTGATCTTGCGGACCCTGTGATCGCTCTCCAGCATGAAGGCGCGCAGCTCGGACGCGCTCGGCTCGGGCCGGATCTCGGTGGGATCCGCCTGCCATGCCTCAAGCGGCGTCATCCCCGTGCGCTCGATGACGTGCTCGGTGTTGTACTTGGCCACCCACTCCCCCAGCAGGCCCACGAGCGCCTCGAACGTCAGCGGCGGATCCGACTCGCCGAGACGGCTGCGGTGATCGAGCCGGGGCGCTTTCGTATAGCGGGGCAGGTCAGCGAAGAAACGGGTCATGCTCGTACGGTTCAGGCGTTCGATACCGCCCTTGTGCCGGGCACTGCGCACCCGGTGGACGGGGACGCCGAGCAGGCCGAAGGCCCGTCGGACGGTCTTGGACAGGAAGTCGGCGCCGCCGTCCACACGCACCAGCCGCGGCAGCCCGCCGGCCGGACCGTAAGGGGCCTCGCGCAGCACCGACATACGTACGGCAGCCAGGACCGAACCCCGGTGAGCGGAGCCAGCGGTGACCGCCCAGCCCATCACATAGCCGGTACCGCGGTCCTCGAACCACGTCACCCACACCCTCGACGGCTTCTTGTCCGGCATCATCACCACGGTCTCGGCCTGCTTGTGATCCCCCTCCCACACCTCGTTCCGGGCCACCTGCGGCCGCTGAAACGCGGGATCGAAGCCGCGGGCTGCCAAGATCCCCTGGCGCAGGCCCGCCATGAAACCCGGATCCAGATCCCGGGCGATCGCGTCATGCAGCGTCGTCAGCCCGATCGGCCTCTCCCCCGCCGCCACCGCCGCCTCGACCAGACGCTCGTGGGCGCGCTTCACGTTGCCCTGGTAGTCGGCGAGGACTTCGATGATCTCCTCGGTGATCCGGAAACGTCGGCGTTCCGGCTTCTCCGGACTCCCGGTCTCCTCCGCCTGCCCCAGCCAGGTCCACACCGTCCTGATGTGCACGCCCACCGCATCAGCGACCAGCCGCACATGCGCCGTCGTCAACTCCCCCGACGCGCGCAGCCGCAGCAACTGGGCCACCGCCGCGGGCCTGAGCTCATCCCGATGCCGCCCCAAACCGATGTCCACGGCCCCAGGGGCCTCATCCCCCGCCGTCACCGGAACCGGCAAGCACGCACAGAGCAGACTGGTATCCAAGCAGTGATCACAACACCAGCCTCCGGGCAGTCAACTACCGCCCCATACAGGGCGGTTCATGATGACGCCCGCAACAAGGGCGACGGAAGAGACGCTAGAGCCGACACCCCGACACGCGTCCCCTCGACCACTGGGACGGGTGACAGATCTCCGTGCCGCCTCCGCCCCCACACCCCCATGCGCTATAGAGCACGCCGCGAAGGAGGAGGTTCGAGAAACACAGCACCGAACGATCCTGGACCACGCCACCACAAATCCGGAAACCCACCACCAAGATCACACAACTGAAACGCCTACCCACCAGCGCAAAAGCACACCCTCGTCACTGGCGAAGAAACCCGAACACCCCAGTGACGCCCTCCCCGAACCTCACAGCCTGGGCCTATGGCTGGGTGACGGGCGTGATGCTCAGAGCGTGGAGGGGCCTGCGGGCTGTCGCGGGCAGGACTTCGAACCATGCCTGTTCACCATCCAGGTAGCGGTACGCGCTCCTCCAGTTGCGCTGGCCCGCGTCGGCGATCTCGACGACGCCGCCCGGCGCGTCACCGCCCGCACCAAGGCCGTGATCGCCGTCCACCTGTGGGGGCTGCCGGAGGACATGGACACGCTCGTGTCCTTCGCCGACCAACACGGGCTGATGCTGCTGGAGGACGGCTCCCACGCGCACGGCGCCACCTGGAGCGGCCAGCGCACCGGCGCCTTCGGCACCGCCGCGGCATTCAGCCTCAACGGGCCCAAGCCTCTCTCGGCCGGCGAAGGCGGCTTCGTGGCCACCGACGACAGCGAGCTGTACTACCGGGTCCTGCTGCACGGCCAGTACAACAAGCGGTGCCGCCTTGAGATCCCCGCCGACCACCCGCTCGCGCGCTTCGCGGTAACCGGCATGGGGCTGAAACTGCGGATCCACCCACTCGCCGCCGCCCTCGCCCACGCCCATCTCCCCCGCCTGGACGGCTATCTCGCCGGGCGCCAGGCCATCGCGGCCCGCATGTGCGCGGCCCTCGACGACGTGCCGGGCATCCGGGTGCCGCACGTGCCGGTCTCCGCCCGGCCGTCCTGGTACGCGCTGCCCCTGCGCTACAAGCCCGCCGAGCTCGGAGGGCTGCCGCTGGAGCGGTTCCTCGACGCCGTCCACGCCGAAGGCGCCACCGCGGCGGACCGGCCAGGCTCGATCTGCCCGCTGGGTACTCATCCGTTGTTCCAGGCCCCCGGGGCTCTGCTGCCTGGCTACGCTGACCGCCAGGGCCCCGTCGCCGACGCCTTCCCGGCAGCGGAGTATGTGCACGCCACGACCTTGAAGCTGCCGGTCTGGCACCGCGAGGAGGAGGACGCCTGCCTCGCCGGCGCCTACACCGCGGCCATCACCAAAGTCGCCTCCTACGCCAAGGATCTGCTGTGAGTTCCCTCGACACCGCTCTGCTCGACGACCTGGCTCGCACCGCCGAACGCGACGGCATCACCAAGACCGTCGTCGGCGCCGTCATCGCCGACAACGACGGCAAGGTCCTGCTGCTGCACCGGCCGGCCGACGACTACCTCGGCGGACTGTGGGAGCTGCCCTCCGGTGGCGTCGACGCCGGCGAAACCCTGATCGAGGCCCTGGGGCGGGAGGTCGCCGAGGAGACCGGGCTGACGGTCACGGCCGTCGGTGGCTACCTTGGCCACTTCGACTATCGCTCCGGCAGCGTCCGCGCTACCCGCCAGTTCAACTTCGCCGCCACCGTTACAGGGGAGACGGTCACGCTCACCGAGCACGACGTGCACCTGTGGGCCGACCACGCCCAGCACAACCGGGTCTCCAGCGCTGTCCAGGCCGTCCTCGACACCTGGCGCCGCCTGGCTGCCTGACCGGCTCCGAGCCTCGACCGGGCCTCGGCCGCACTCTCTCGGAGGACAGCTGCGGGCCCTATGTCGGCGGGACTGGCACGTGGCCCGATCCGGCAGGGGCCGCCGCTCCCCGTGGCGGCGGCCCCGTCGCCCGTCCTGGCTCAGTGCAGCCGGGTTGCGGCGTAGGCCTCGATGGCGGCCCGCTGGTACGTGGCCAGGCCTGGCGCGATCGACTCGTATGCCGCGTGCCAGTGCTCGTTCTCTACGCAGGTACGCCCGATCGCGCGGTACTCCTCGGCGGTGGCTGCGCGGATCCGGGCCAGTGTCCGGTACTGGGTGTCGATCTCGGCCTGTACCTCATCGGCGTTGGCGGGCTTACCGGTGGCCAGTAGCTCGGCCAGCCGGATCATCTGTGCTGTGCGCTCGCGCTCGTCGGCCTCGATCTCGGCCTCGGTCCATGCCGAGGTGTGCTGTTCGATGGCCCCGACCAGGTCCGGGAAGTCGTGCAGGACCTTCATGCACCGGGCGGGCCCGATGCCCTCGAACAGGTTCTCCGGTCGGCTGATGGTGATCATGTCTGTGCCGTCCTTCCTGGACTGCTCCAGTTCGGTGATCGTGCGGGCGACGGTGCCGGCCAGGGCATTCAGCCGGTCGCGCTCGGCGAGCAGCCGACGGTGGTGGCCCCGCAGGGCCTGCAGCTCGTCGACCTGTGCGGCCAGGATCCGGTCGATTTCAGGCAGTCCCAGGCCCAGTGCCCGCAGCACGAGGATCTGCTGCAGCCGGAGCAGTTGGCGCTGCTCGTAGTAGCGGTGGCCGCCTGTGCCGATCCAGGCCGGCGGCAGCAGGCCGATCTCGTCGTAGTGCCGCAGTGTCCGCGCCGTCACACCCGACATGCGGGCGACCTCCGCGATCGGCCAGGCCATCGCCTTCCCCCACGGATTGCTTGACCGGGCCGGAATCTCCGGCCCTGTTCAAGACGGTAGAGGTTTCCGCTGCGGCAGGTTCAAGCCCGGCTCTCGGCTTCTTACGCGCCGATCGGCGGCCGCACGGACGGTGATCACGATCGGCCTGCCCACAGGACCCGACGCTGTCGGAAACTCGTGGACATTCTCGTCCGGTCCCGACGGCGCCGACGCCCCCGGCTCTCCCCTCAACCAACCGCCAGCGAAACAAATGTCAAGATCACCAAGTTGCCTTCGAAACACAGACGCCGGGGCGCAGTAATGCCTTCGAATCAGCCAGGCTTGTCTCCGCCCCGGCCTCTTGGCGCAGACTGCCCAGGCCGAGCGCCGGGCCAGCGGCGTGGCGCCGGTAGGGGCGGCCGGGAATGCGGGAGGGCCCGGATCCCATCGGATCCGGGCCCTCTTCAGCAGTAGCGGGGACAGGATTTGAACCTGCGACCTCTGGGTTATGAGCCCAGCGAGCTACCGAGCTGCTCCACCCCGCGTCGGTGATCCCCACAGTACGCCATCACAGCTGGTGTCGCGGACCACTTTTTGCCGGGGCTGGTCTTCTAGGCGGCGAAGCCGACGTTGGTGACGTACTCGTACTGGCCCCACTGCGAGCCCAGGTCCGGGAGCACGTCGATGGTCCACGCATCGTCCAGACCCTGGTGGTCGCCTACCGCCCACGCGCCGACGATCTTGTCCCAGCGGCGCACGTTCATTGTCCGGTACTCCAGCATCCGCTGCAGCGGTCGCGGCACCTGCGACTGGTTGAGCGGGTGGATCTCTACCCGGGTCCCGCGTCCGTCCCGGTTCAGGCGCTTGAGGAGGTGGCGGGCGACGTTCTGGCGGCGCACCGCTCGGTACGCGGCGTCGATCTTGGCCAGGTTGGCCTTCGACGGCGACCGTTTGCCTTCCAGCCACGCTTTCAGCGTGCGGTCGGTGACCGTCAGGCCGGCGTCCTTGGCTGCCTGGCGGCTCTTGGCCGACTTCGTCAGGTAGTGCAGGCGCGCTATCCAGCCGCGCTTGGCGGTCACCGGAGTCGCGATGCCGCCCGCGAGCTCGTCGAGCTTGCGCGCGACGGCGTCGCTGCCTTTGATGCCGCGGGCGCCGAACTTCCCGAAGTCGATGTTCTTCTCCGGCACTACTCCTCTCCCTCCCCTTCCGTTCCGGCGGTGTACGTGTCCTTGACCTTGACCTCGGTAACGCCCCGGCCCTCGGGGAAGACACTGCGCCAGTCGCCGATGACGTGGAGTTCGTCGGTGCCCATCGCGCGGACGACCGTCAGGCCCTCGTCATGGGCCTTGAGCGCTTTGAGCCACAGGTTGGCGAACGCCTGGGAGCGGATGATGTGCATCCAGTCCGGTCGGTAGAGCTCACGGTTGTAGTTCGACTCCCCCATCGTCGAGACGAACTTGGAGTACATCGCCTTCACGTACTCCAGGGTCACCTCGTCGCCCTGCTCGATCGCGGTGTCGCGGGCGTCCTTGAGAGCGATGCGGAACTTCTCCAGAAGGTTCTCCGTGGCGCCGGAGGTGTACGACTCGTGGATCTGCGGGGGTGCGCACAGCCCGTACTTGGGGCCGGACAGGCGTAGCAGGAGGCGCAGGGTGGGTTCGGTGACCCACAGGGGGCCTGGTTCGTCGCGTTGGCCGATGGGGTTGGGCAGTACTGCCTCGTGTTCCCAGGGGGGTGGGGTGATGAGGTGTACGCCGGCGCGGCGGCGGTCGTGGGTGAGGCCGGTGGAGTGCTCGAGCTGGCCGAGTGGGAGGTGGGTTTTGAGGGCGGAGAGGTAGGCGCCGTTGATGTCGAGGGCGGTTACCTGGTGGTGGCCGGGGGGGAGTTCGGGCCGGGTCCATTTGGGGCGGGCTTCCCAGATCTGGTCGGCTCCGCGGGAGGTCTGTTTCTTGAGGATGTCGGGGATCCAGGGGTGGGCGATCACGTCGTAGCGGGCGCCCTTGCGGGTCTCGTCCAGCAGTCGCATCGCGTCCGGGATCGCCCGTTTCAGCAGCGTTGCCGTGGCTGTTTCCATGTCGCCCTGGTGCTGGGCTAGTGCGGCCTGCACTGCCTGGCCGATCAGGTCTTCGGGGGCGGGCGGTTGCTGGAATGCGCGGCGCGTCGTTCGCGTTGTGTGCGCCGTCGCCGTCGCTGTCGGCTTGCCGGTGGCAGCGGTGGTCTGGCAGTCGGCCGGGTGGAGGTGCTGGGCGAAGCCCGCTACCTGGGTCGCGGCCGGGTGGCCGCAGAGCACGCACGGCTCGGGGGTGGCGAGGACCTCCTCCTCGTCGCCGTCGGCGTCTTGTCCGGGGGTCGGGGCCGTGGCAGGGGGCTGGGCCGCGTCCGGCTCGGCAGTGGGCGGTGCCACCGGGGCGGTGTGGGTGGTGAGCTTGGCGGCCAGGCCGTCCAGCAGGTACGCGTACTTGGTCCGGGTTTCGCCGGCCGGGTCGCGGCCGCTCTCCCATGCGGTGACCGTGCTGGGGCTGACCCCGAGCGCGCGTGCCACCTGTGCCTTGGACAGCCGGGCTTGTTCCCGCAGTTCCTGGCGGATTCCGGGAGCGGGCAGTGTGGCTTGCGGGCCGACGCCCTTGAGCAGCGAGTCGATCGCGTCGAAGTCGCTCACCGGCCGGCTCCCTCTTCCTCGTCTGCGCCGCGGCGCCGGGCGGCGGGCAGTGCCTCGCATGCCCGGGTCGGGCCTGCCAGCAGGTCCAGCGCGGTGATCCCGTAGTGCTCGGCCAGGACGTCGGCGTCACGCAGGCTCCAGGAGGTGGCCCCGGACTGCCGGCGGGAGACCTGCGTCTGCGTCAGTCCGAGCACCGCGGCGATCGCCCGCTGCGACTCCCCCGTCGCCTGCATCAGCGCGGCCACCGTCAGCCGCAACGACTCCTCCAGACCCAATCCCATGCCTTCATCATACCCGAAGTGATGCAATATTCGCATCAAGCAATCCTTTAGGGCATCAGAAAAGCGTATGCCGGCTCCCTCTTGGACACGGGACACAGGCGGTCCGCTCCAGCTGCCCACGCGCGCCGCCGGCCATGTCAACTCCCCAAGTTTCGGGATGTCCGGGTGATGCGTGGTCAGGCCATAGTCGGATGCGTGCCAAGAGCTTGTCGAAACTCCAGTAATGCAGCGGTTTCCGCAATTCGGGTTTCCGGGTCAAGCCGACTCCCGATCACATCAGGAGCGTGACATGCGAAGAAGGTTTCAGCGGCTGCTCGTGGCCGGAGCCGCCATCGCGTCCGTATGCGGCCTGGCCGGTGCCGCTCCCGCATCGGCGGCGCCGGCCTCTCAGGAGCGTACGGCCTCGGCTCACGCCGCGAATCCCTACATCTACGGCTACTACCGGCTCTACAGCGACTGCGAAGTGGTCGGCATGT
The DNA here is from genome assembly GCF_040641275.1 of Streptomyces sp. NPDC021096. NCBI lineage: Bacteria > Bacillati > Actinomycetota > Actinomycetes > Kitasatosporales > Streptomycetaceae > Streptomyces > Streptomyces sp. NPDC021096. The sequence continues at coordinate 38,927 of NZ_JBFADG010000016.1, forward strand.
ACGGAGTGGCGAACCGGGTCTGGCGGGGCTACGTCTGCGACAACCGGTACCTCCCGGGCTACATCGCGCTCGTAGTGATTCCGTGAACGCATCGCCAAACAGACGTCCGCGCTCACCAGGGGTGCGGGTCGGAGAAAGGACACGCGATATGACGAAGGACCAGTACCAGGTTCCGGCTCTCGTCGAGGTCGGCGAATTCGGTGAACTGACCACCGGGCTTTTCGGGATATTCCCTGACGGTGGTGCCCAGTTCTTCAAGCGCAACGACTTCTCCAGCTAGATGATTTCGGTGGTGTCCCGGGCCCTGCCGGTCCGGGACACCACCGATTCCGTGACCTCCTGATGCCCCGCTTGAGGGGACCGAGTGGAACAGGTGTGGATATGAATCGGGGACAGGGCTGGTTCGTCGTGCTTCCCGACAGTGCCCAGGCCGCCTCGGCAGCCGGGATTCTCGGTGCACAGGCAGGCCTTGAGGTCGAGTCGCACCGCTCCGGCCGCCCATGGCTGGTCGGGCAGTGGAGCCAGGACGAATTGACGGTGACCGCGGCAGGATCCGGCCGTGTGGCCCTGATCGGCGACCACCCCCCACTGGCACCTCACCGGGCCGAGTCGTTACGCCGGATCCGTTCGGCGGACGAGCTGGAGCGCATCGCGGCCGGTATACCGGGCTGTTTTCACCTGGTGTCCTCACTCGGTGGCCGGGTACGCGTGCGGGGCACCGCATCGGGCATGCGGCGGATCTACTACGCGCGAGCCGGCGGTGTGACCGTGGGATGCGACCGGGCGGATGTCCTGGCCCAGGCCGTGGGCGGGACGCTCGACGAGGACGCGCTGCTCCTGCGGCTGCTGGAACCGGCGGTGCCCCATCCGTTCGGCGGGCGTCCGCTGTGGCGGGAGGTGTCCGCTGTCCCCGAAGGCCACTGCCTGGAGCTGGACCCGGAAGGCGGCCGGCGGGTCGCACGGTGGTGGTACCCGCCAGAGCCGTGCGTCTCCCTCGAGGAGGGGGCACCGAAATTCGCCGAGGCTCTCGCCGAGGCGGTCGCGGTGCGCACGGCCGCCGGCACAGTGGTCAGCGCCGACCTCTCCGGGGGCCTGGACTCCACACCGGTGTGCTTTCTCGCCGCGCGCGGTCCCGCGAAGCTCGTCATGTTCACCCAGGCGGGGATCGACGCGGGCCACGAGGACGCGCTCTGGGCGCGCCGGGCGGCGGCGCACCTGCCGGACGCCGAGCATCTGGAGATGGAGCCGGGCAGGATGCCTGCCTTCTACACCGGGCTGCTGACGGCCGGGCAGGGATTCGACGAGCCCGCCCTCGGCGGCCGGATCCGCGGCACGCACACCGCACTCGCCCGCATGATGGCAGCGAAGGGCTCCCGGCTGCACCTGACCGGCGAAGGCGGCGACCAGGTCGTCCAGGCGCTGGACTCCTACGTCCATGACACCCTCCGCACGCATCCCAGAGCCGGCCTGCGGCATCTGCGCGCGCTCTCCGCCGAATGCCGGTGGTCACCCGGCGCCGCGATCAGGGCGGCCGCCGACCGGCGGTCGTACCGGCGGTGGCTCACCGATGCCGCGGCCGGCATGGGCCCGATGCGCCTGAGCGACCGGACACCGGCATTCATGGGGTGGGACATGCCCCCGACGCTGCCTCCGTGGATCACCGCGGAAGCCCGTGAACGGCTACGGCATCTGATCCGCCACGAGAGCGGTGCGGTGATCCCGCTCGCCCCCACCCGAGGCCGTCACATGGCACTGGCGCAGATCATCTCCTCGACGCGGATGTGCCGTCAGATCGCCCGCTTCACCGCACATGCGGGCCTCCCCTTCCACTATCCGTTCCTCGACGACAAGGTCATCGAAGCCTGCCTGGCCGTACGGCTGCACGAGCGGACCACACCGTTCGTCTTCAAACCCCTCACCGTCACCGCGATGCGCGGCACCGTCCCCGACGAGCTGCTGGCCCGGCGCAGCAAGAGTGAGTTCTCCAGGGAGATCCACAGCGGCCTCGCCTCCCGGCGCCCGGAGCTCGGCGAGCTTCTCGCCGACTCCCATATGGCGCGCCTCGGGCTGGTCGACTCCGGCGTCCTGCGCCGGGCGGCGCTCGTGCTGTATCCGCCTCAGCTGTCCGTCTCCTACCTGGAGATGACGCTGGCGGTGGAGACGTGGCTGCGCGCCCACACCACATCCGCAGTGAAGGGCGGACAGTTTCGATGCTGAGCCTCAGGCAGGACATCTCGGTAGTCGCTGTCGACGACGGCATGGTGCTGCTCGACGAACGTACCGGCCGTTACTACCAGGTCAACGGCAGCGGTGCCGTCGTGCTCGGCGTGCTGCTCGAGGGGGGCGGCGAGGACGAAGCCGCCGATGCCCTCACCGAACGCTACGACGTCTTAAGGGAGCGGGCGCTCGCCGACGCCGCGGAGATCATCCGCCGGTTGCGCACCACCGGACTGGTGACGGCATGAGCGCACAGACCTCCGCCGGCGGGCCGCTGCGCATCCCGGTGCACCGCCGTGCGCTGCCGGTACTCGCGGTCGCCGCCGGCCACCTGATCGGGCGGCTGCCACCGCGCAGGATCCGCAGTCTGCTCGGCGTCTTCGCACGCGGCGCCAGGCCGGCCGGATACGCAGAAGCCAGCAGCGCGCGCCGGACGGTGACCGCGGTCAGCGTGCGCTGCGCGGGCGAAGGCTGCCTGCCGCGTTCCATCGCTACCGCCCTGCTCTGCCGGGTCCATGGTTCGTGGCCGACCTGGCACGCGGGGGTACGGACGATTCCCTTCCGGGCCCACGCATGGGTCGAGGCAGAAGGCCGCCCCGTGGACGAGCCCCTCTCCACCACTCAGATGCGGCCGGTTCTCACCGTCGGGCCGGGGCGTGGGCACGTACACGAGGGCACCGGCCTGCGGTGAGGACGGGGAAGCCGTGCCCGCTCGGCCCCCGTCCTCCCCGCGGTCCGCGTCCCGCCCGGTGTCCAAGGTCGATTGTCAGTGGTGGGTGAGAAGCTCGGGGCATCGAGTCGGAAACAGGGGGAGCTGCCATGTCCGGTAAGCAGAACTACATCAATCACGTTGCTCTCGTGCTGGATGCCAGTTCGTCCATGTCACACCTGAGCCGTAAGGTCGTCGAGGTCGCCGACCAGCAGATCGCCTATCTGGCGCGCCGGTCGGAGGAGCTGGACCAGGAAACCCGCGTCACGGTGTACGTCTTCGCGGACAAGGTGGAGTGCGTCATTTACGACAAGGACGTGCTGCGGATGCCGTCCCTGAAGCAGTTGTACCGGGTCGGTGGAATGACGGCTCTGCTGGCGGCCGCGTTGAAGTCGCAGCGGGAGCTGGCGCAGACGGCTCAGCTGTACGGTGACCACAGCTTCCTGACGTTCGTTCTGACCGACGGGCAGGAGAATGCCAGTCATCGTTGTCTGGATGCGCCCAGCAGGGATCAGCGTGAACTGGTGCGGGCTGTGGCCGAGATGATCGAGACGCAGGACGACAACTGGACGCTGGCTGTTCTTGTGCCGGACCAGATGGGCAAGCGCGAGGCCATGCAGTGCGGTTTCCCGAAGGACAACATCGCCATCTGGGACGCCACGAGCACACAGGGTCTGGAGGACGCCGGTCAGGTCATCCAGGAAGCCACCGAAAAGTTTATGGTGGGCCGCTCCCAGGGCATCCGGGGATCGCGGGCGGTGTTCTCCACGGGGGCAGAGGCGGTCAACAAGGACACCATCAAGGCGGCCGGTCTCGCCCCGGTGGATCCGTCGGAGTACCAGCTGATTCCGGTGGCTCGCGATGCGGCCATCCGGGAGTGGGTCGTCGAATGCGGGCACACGTACCGCACCGGTTGTGCGTTCTATCAGCTGAGCAAGTCGGAGAAGGTCCAGGCGCGGAAGCAGATCGCGGTGCTGGAGAAGAAGACGGACCGGGTGTACACGGGGCCGGAGGCCCGGGCTCTGCTCGGTCTGCCGGACGTGGAGGTTCGCGTCAAGCCGGACCACAACGACGACTTCACGATCTTCGTGCAGAGCACCAGCGTGAACCGGAAGCTGGTGCCGAACACGCGGCTTCTGGTGATGAACTGACGCCTTGGGAGTCCCGCCGGTCCGGCTGGTGGGACTCCCCTCGCGTTGGGCGGTCAAAGCTCCCGGCTGCTACCGGAGGTCACTGCTCGAGGTGCCAGTTCTGCTCCGCGGGGTCTCCGCCGGCGCACGTCCAGAGGGTCATCCAGGTGCCGTTGCCGAAGTTTCCGCCGTAGTTGGTCAGGCACTTGTTGGAGTGCGAGGTCTTGATGTTTCTGTGCTCGGCCACGGCGGACTGGTCGAAGTCCTGGCTTTCGGCACCGGTGCAGGGCCACAGCGTCAGGACCGCGCCGTTGGAGTAGATCCGGTCGCCCTCCGGGGTCAGGCACTTTCCGCTGACCTCGTGCACGATCCTGTCGCCGCGCCAGACCCAGTTCTGCAGGTCACTGCCGTTGCAGTCCCACAGGGTGAGGCGCGTTCCGTTGGCCGTGCTGTTTCCCGTAGGGGTCGCGCACTTCCATGCCCCGGACGGCGTGACGTTGAACAGCGGAGCGCCGGGCATGGTGCTGGCCTGAGCCGAGGAGATGCCCGGCAGAGAGAAACCGAGCAGCATTGCGGCCGTAGCAGCAGCGCGAATGGCGCGAGTGCGCATGAGTACACGTCCCCCTAGAGATGATCATTTGGTCTGACGCTGACGCTAGGCCCCCGGCAGCGCGCGGGGATGTGCGGGGCGTGCAGGATTTCTCAACACTTCATGCATCGCGGCGTGCAGGCCCTCGAGGCCGGGGGCGGAGCCGGTCGTGCTCCTGCCTGGGGAACTCCGTCAGCTGTGGCTGATAATCGATGCCACGGAGTATGTGCGTATGGGGGGAATTTCAGGGGATGTTGGATGTATCGGCTGCCGCCGTGTCCTGTAGAGGCAGGTTCGAGTGGTTCTGTGACACGGTGTCCAGTGACCTGATGCCGGTCAGTCTCAGTGCCCGGCACACGGACGACTTCCAGGCGAAGATCACTGACCTGGACCTCGGCGCGGTGCGGTTGTCGCGCTTCACTTTCTCGCCGGTGCTCTCTCGCCGCACCTCGGCTCACCTGCGCAGGGGCGATCCCGGGCAGTACCAGCTGGCGTTGGTCACACGAGGCTCCTTCAGGATCTCCCAAGGCCACCGCGAGAGCGTGACCGTCCGGGACCTGGTGCTGACGGACACCTCATGCCCGATGGAGAACGAAGGCGCCGGCATCGACGGGCAGGTCGAGGCGGTCGTGCTGCAGATTCCCCGTTCGGCCCTGCCGCTGCGGCCCGAGAGCGTCGACGCTCTCCTTGCACGGCGCATCCCGGCCGACAGCGGAACACCGGCGGTCCTCGGCGACTTTCTGAGCACGCTGATCACCCAGGCCCCCAGCTGCCGGCGCTCGGAATTGGCCGGACTGGGGTCCATCGCTCTGGACCTGGCGACCGCTTGCCTCGCGCAACAGCTCGGCAGCCCTCACCAGGCGCCGGCCGAAGCGCGGGCCCAGGAGATGACGCGCCGCGTCGTGCGTTTCATCGACAACAACCTCGGCGACCCGGACCTGACACCCCAGACAGTCGCCGACCGGCACAACATCTCCCTGCGCTGCCTCTACGGCCTCTTCCGTGACCAGCCCGTGAGCGTGGCGGCCCGCATCCGCCAAGGGCGGCTGGAACGCGCTCGTGCCGACCTTGTGCGTCCGGAGTCGATCCGCCAGCCCGTGCAGACGATCGCGTTCCGCTGGGGCTTCTCCAGCGCCACGGCGTTCAGCCGGGCCTTTCGCGACGCGTACGGCATCACCCCCACCGAACACCGCGCGGCCGCTGTGCATCGGATCGCACGCCGTACGGGGTAGGCGTCGAGGAGCCGCCGCCGTGCCGGGCGGGGCGTACGGCCTACAGGAGGGCGTACGAACTCGCCCGGTCGTTCATCGCATCCCCGGCATAGGGCGTGGAGTCGCGGTACTCCTGGTGCGTGCCGGTCTGGTGGGGGTCGGCCCACGGTTCGATCCAGCAGGCGACGGGGATGACCGAGCTGATCCTGTCCGCCCAGTCGGTGAACTCGCCGGCGTAGTCGCGGCCGTTGCCGCTCTGGCATGCGTTGCCGTTGCCGGCCAGTTGAACCCTGGACAGCCGCCTCGCGGGCTGTGACCGGTGGCCACGCCACCTGGCCAGGGCCTGGCGGCTGGTCCTCACGCTGTGTTTGGTTCTGCCCGGCGGCCGCGGCGCAGCTGATGGCCTGCCGCGCGGATGCCCGCGATGCCGCCATCGGCCGTTCCGGTGGTCTCGGCGGTGGCCTGTCGCGTGCCGTTCCGTTCGAGGCCGCCTGCCTGGTCTTATCGCCTGGGATGACGTGCCATACGAGGCGACAGACCGGTCGTGGTGATGCGTCACGGACGGCGCCCGCGAGGGAGGGAAGATGGCGGCCCCATGAGCACGGACGCGCATAGGCACTGGCTGGACCTCCAGGTCCACTGCCCCGGCGACGTCCCGCCGGCCACGCCGCTGATGTGGCTGGCCGAGAAGCATCAGGCGCACGCCGACCGGCTGACCGACCGTCTGCTTCCCGCCGGCTCCGCGCACGGGGTCGAGCGGGCCAGCGCCGCCGACGCCCTCGCCGTGCTCGCGCTGCGCGAAGCCGTCCGCCGCGAGATGGAGTACGGCCGTGGCGCCCACCTCCGCGACGCCCTGCAGCTCGGCGCCAGCTGGGGTCAGGTCGCCGCCGCCGTCGACCTGACCCCTGACGAGGCCCGTGCGCTGCTGCGCGCCTGGGCGGACGGTCAGCGCCACCTGTACACCGCGTCCGAGGAACGCGGCGAGCAGCCGCTGGGCCTCAGTGCCGGGCAGCACGCCGCCGTTCTGGCCCTGACCGGGCTCGGCGACGACGAGCACATTGCGGTGGAGGGCGGGCGATGACGGACGCCACGTAGTCCGGGCTCCAGGAGCTACCGCCGGGGGCGGTGCCGGCATGCCGAAGGGCCGGTTTGGCCTGTGGTGAATGATGAGGTCGTGATCTCCGAGGAACGCGCCGTCGAGCTCGTCGAGTCCTTGCTGGCCAGAGAGCTGCCGACCTGGCCATGGCAGGGGCCCGCCCCCACGCCGGACGTCTACCACGTGCAGGAACGCGCGGTCGGCTGGCTCGTCTTCTGGCGCTCGGCGGAGCAGGCCCGCGCCCGTGACGTGCGCGGCAGCTTTGTCGGCGGCCACTACCTGGTGGACCGGTACGACGGGAGCATCCACTACGTGCCCGCCGTGTGGGGGGAGGACGAGGGCTGGGAGGAGCAGTACCTCCTGCAGACCAAGGGCATCAGGCCGCCTGATCCGCTGGCCTGTGCTGTTCGCGCGCTCGTGCGCTCCGCCGGGGTCGTAGCCGCGATGAGCCACCTGCGTAGGCAGGCCCCGCGACTGAGTCTGCGGGAAGCCAAGGCCTACGTCGCGGCCGTTCGGGACGGGGCCGAGCCACCGGAAGATCTGGCGGTCCTTACCCGGAGAGAGCCGAAGTGGCCGCTTCTGCCCATCGAAACGCTGGCCGGTCCGGTTCAGTAGGGGTCCGGCTGAGGGCGAGGCCGAGACCGTATCGCTGGTCTACTGCGGGCGCAGCCGAGCCCCTCGGCGAGTCAATCGTAGGATCGCTCGCGTGACAGAGATCGACTACGGACGTTTCCACCAGTGGCTGCACGAGGCGCGCAGTGCGAGCACGGGCCGCACTGTGGAGGGTGATGCGCGCTGGGAGCTGTTGCGCCGGTTCCAGCAGGAGTGGGGGTACGAACCCGTCGGCGCACAGCGGTGGGAGCGGGAGGAACCCGATGCCCACAAGGAGTACGTGTCCGGGCTGAAGGCCGAGCTGTGCGATGCCGCCGTGGACGACGGGCCCGGCGATGTCGACCGTTCGCTGGCGATACCCGCCGCCCTGGACCAGTGGTGGGACCTGCCGTTCAACTCCTTCGCCGACCGGGCGGAGCTGTACGAGACGAATCCGGTCTGGCCGCCCACCGTTCGTCCGGACCCCACCGGCTACGGCGTCTGCGACGGTCTGCCGCGGGAGAACGTCTTCGTCGGCCCGGACGAGGACTTGCGGGTGTGCGTGTTCATGGCCGAGAACCAGTACTGCAACGAGTGGGGTTACCCCGCGGCCCGCAGTCACCTCGCCGACCCGCCGGTGCTGGTCTCCGCCCGGGACGACGACGAGAAGCCGGCGTGGCTGCTGCAGAGCCACTCGGTCTCGGAGTTCTTCCTGCACCTGGCCGTCACGCGGCTGCCCGCCCACTACGGGTGGACTGTCGAGGAGGGAGACCTCGGCCCGCAGGAGGTGGCCCGGTTGCGGGAGCGGCTGCGCCCGATGGGGCTGCTGCCGTGGCGTGAGCTGGGGGCCCGTACCGAGTTCTTCGGCGGGCCGGACGTCATCGTGGCCCACAACACCGGTTACGGCGACTTCGGGCTCGTCGCCTATGGACGCACGGAGCAGGCGCTGCGACGGCTCGCCGGGACGCTCGGCGTGGACTGGTCCGAGTGGATCTGTGAGCCGGAAAGCCATCGCGAGGACCGCTGAGGCCCCGCGCCCCGCCGCTGAGCCGAGGGGGGCGGGGCGAAGCCGTGTTCGCGGTCTGTGTTTCCGTCGATGGGCGGGAGCGGCGCGGCCCGGGTAATCGGCAGAACGACCGATGTGTTGGAAGATCTTGGAATCTACGTTGGCCGCATGCAGTCACTGAACATACCCAAGCCGATCGAGACCGGCGACGCCCCTGAGATCACCCGCACTCTGGCCCGTGCCTTCGGGGATGACCCGATGATGCTGTGGCTCTTCCCTGACGCGGAAGGGCGCCAGGAGCGCCTGGCCCAATGGTTCGACGTGATGCTCACGCACAAGTACGGCCCGCTGGGTCACTGTGAACGCACCGATGCGGCAGCGGCCTTCTGGACGCCGCCGGGCACGGCCGAGCAGCACCCGGACGAGGACACGCTGGCCCGTATCAACGGGCTGTTGGGCGAGCATGTGGCCCGGCTGGGAGAGATGCTGGAGCTGGTCGGCGAGGCAGCGCCCCGGGAGCCGCACTGGTATCTGGCGGTGCTCGGCGCCGATCCGGCGGCCCAGGGCAGCGGCCACGGTGCTGCCCTGCTGCTTTCGGGCCTGGCCAAGGCGGACGCGGCCGGGCTGCCGGCACACCTGGAATCGTCGAAGCACGCCAACATCGGCTTCTACGAGCGATTCGGGTTCACCGTGCGGGACGAGATCCACGTACCCGGGGGCGGCCCGACGCTGTGGTCGATGTGGCGGAAGGCGCGCTGAGGCGGCTGTCAGGCGGGTCTGAACCCGGGGTGTCCTGCTTCCGTGACAAGACTGGCGCCGGTGATCAGGGGTGCTCCGGGGCGGGTGACGTGAGGGAGGGTGCGGTAGTCGGCGCGTGCGTGGGTCGGGGTGAGCGTGATGACGACGTACCCGCGCTGTTTGGCGTAGTAGGACATGTGGGGGTTGGCGGCGAGGATCTCGGCCCAGTCCTCGGGCCTGTTCATGCCGTCGCCACCGCTGGAGATCGAGGTGCCCAGGATTTCGACGCCCAGTGTGGCGGAGCGGGGGTCGTCGAAGTTCTTCTTGATGTCCATGGCGAGGTGGATGTGGGAGTCGCCGGACAGCACGATCAGATTGTTGATGCCGGCTGCCTGGACTGCGTCGAGGACGCGGTTACGGGAGGCGGGGTAGCCGTCCCAGGCGTCCATGGACAACGGCGAGGGTTTGGTGGTGGTGAGCCGGCGCCGGCAGAAGGCCACCTGCTGCGGGATGACGTTCCACGTGGCCGGCGATGCGCCGAATCCGTTGAGCAGCCAGCGTTCCTGTGCGTGGCCGGTGATGGTGCGCGAGGCGTTCTGCGAATCGGGGCCCGGGTACTGCCAGCCGTCACCGTAGGCCTGGTCCGATCGGTACTGGCGGGTGTCGAGCACGTCGAACTGTGCCAGCCGGCCGAAGCGCAGGCGCCGGTACAGGAGCATGTCCGCTCCCTGGGGGTACTGGGCGGGCCGTAGCGGCATGTTCTCCCAGTAGGCGCGGTAGGCGGCGGCCCTGCGTTGCAGGAACTGGCCCGTGGGCTCGCCGGCCGGGGGGATGTCGGCCGCGTAGTTGTTGACCACTTCGTGGTCGTCCCAGGTGACGCACCACGGGTGTGCCGCATGGGCCGACTGGAGGTCGGCATCGCTCTTGGCGAGGGCGTAGCGCAGGCGGTAGTCGGCCAGGGTCGTCGGCTTGTGGCCGAAGACGCCGGGCAGCTGGTGGCCGGCGGGGAGCCGACGTGCTCCGGCTTGTGGGTCGATGGCGTTTTCGTAGATGTAGTCGCCGACGAAGAACACGGCGTGGAGGTCTTCGCGAGCCAGGTGTGCGTGGGCGGTGTAGTAGCCGCCGTCGTACTGCTGGCATGAGGCCAGGCCCAGTCGCATCTCGCTGACCGGGGCCTGTGGGGCGGGGGCGGTGCGGGTGCGGCCGGCGGGGCTGGACCATGTCCCCGTGCGGAATCTGTACCAGTAGGGTCTGTCGGGCTCCAGGCCCTGTACGTCCACGTGCACGCTGTAGCCGAGGTCGGCGGTGGCGGGTGTCAGGCCGCTGCGTTCGATGTTGTGGAACTGCTCGTCCCGGGCGATGTCCCACTGGACGTCGACGGATCCGGCGGGCGGTAGCCCGCCGCCCGCCTCGTACGGCCGGGGAGCCAGCCTCGTCCACAGGACGACGGAGGCGGGCAACGGGTCGCCGGAGGCGACGCCCAGGGTGAAGGGGAACTCGCTGATGCGTCTCACGCGATGGCGCTGGGCGTGGGCACGCGGCGCTGCGGCGAATGCTCCTGCCGATGCCATGGCCGTAAGGGTGAGGAACCGGCGTCGCGCATGGCGTGCGACGGTTCCCGGCCGCTCCCGGTCTGGACTGCTCGCCATCGGCTCTACTCCCTGGCAGGTCACTGGGGCTCACCAAGGACTACCCGCTGTCACGGCAGCCGCTACCACTCCCCCGGGGCGCATCAGCACGCCGTGCGGCGCGCTGTCGGCCTTTTGCGCGGCATCGAATCGAGTGGTTGTGGGGCGGTCATGTGGCCCGGCGTCGGTGTTCGCGCGTCAGGGCCGTGCAGGCGAGGGCTGCCACGGCTCCTGCGGCCAGGAAGCCGCGGTGGGAGCGCCAGGACAGTACGGACCACCGTGACTGGGCGCAGAGCAGTGAACCGGTGCTCAGCCATGAGCCGGCCGAGACGGCCGAGAGCGCGGAGCCGATCGAAGCGATCGACAGGGCGCTGCCGACCGAGCCGATGGACAGGACGGATCCGACCGATCCGATGGAGAGCACCGATCCCACCGAGCCGATGGAGAGCACGGAGTCCCGGGAGCGGAGGGACAGTGGTGAGTGCGAAGCGTGCTTGGCCATGTGGCGATCCTATGGCGGCGGGTCGGGCGGCGGCTTTTGATGGCCTGTTCGGAGGAGGTTCGCCTGTGGTGGGACGTGTAGGGGGGCGCGGCGTGGTCGTGGGCGGCAGGGTGGGGGGCGTCGGCCGGGTGTGAGGAGGTGTGTGGTGATTGTCGACTGCGCTCACTATCGGGACGGGCGTCGGCAGCACGAGGGGGCGATGCCGTTGGAGCAGGCGGCTGCGCGCTGCAGGCAGGGCGGGTTTGTGTGGCTGGGGATGTTCGAGCCGGGTCCGGAGGAACTGGCGCGGGTGCGTGAGTGCTTCGGGCTGCATGAGCTCGCGGTCGAGGACGCGACGGCGTTTCATTTGCGGCCGAAGGCCGAGCAGTACGAGGACGGCACCGAGCTGATCATCTTGCGTACCGCGCGCTATGACGACGAGCGTGAGGAGGTCGACACCGGTGAGATCAGCGTGTTCCTCGCCGAGCGCTTCGTGATCACGGTCCGCCACGGTATCGCCAGCGAGCTGCATGGTGCCCGCAGCAGGCTTGAGCGGCGCCCTGAGTTGCTGCAGGCCGGCAGTGTCTCCACGTTGTGGGCGATTCTCGACCAGGTGGTCGACAGTTACGCGCCGGTCGTCACGGAACTCGAACGTGATATCGAGCAGATCGAGGCCACGGTGTTCTCCGGGGCGGTTGCCCCGACCGAACGGATCTACTCCCTGCGCCGCGAGGTCACCGACTTCTACCGCGCCGTGCACCCGTTGCTCGCCGTGCTCGGCCGGCGGCTGCAGCCGGGCAGGGCTCCGGCCGGGCTGCTGCCGTATTTCCGTGACGTGCACGACCATCTGCTGCTGGTCAACGAGGAGGTCGCCGCTCAGCGGGATCTGTTGACCACTGTTCTCGAGGCGAACATCGCGGTGATCTCCGTCGAACAGAACAAGATCGGTCTGCGGCAGAGCGCCTCGATGGAGCGGCTGACGATCCTGGCGTCGGTGTTTCTTCCGCTGTCCTTCGTCGTCGGCTTCTTCGGGCAGAACTTCGACTGGCTGGTCACGCACATCAGCAGCTTCACCGCGTTCCTCGTCCTGAGCCTCGGCGGGCTGCTGCTGCCCTGCCTGCTGCTGTACCTCTGGCTGCGCCGACGGCGTCACCACACCTCACCTGTGGTGCCGGAAGCCGGCAACACCCTTGTCCCTCGCCGCCGGTAGGGTCTTGTGTCCTGAAGTGATGACACGTCCGATCGGATCGCCCCATGACTGACGCCATCTTTGTGGACTCCGTCGCCGAGCGGCTCGCCGCCCTGCCCGCCGTACGTGCCGTCACCCTCGGTGGCTCGCGCGCTCAGGGCACCCATAGCGCCGACAGCGACTGGGACTTGGCCGTGTACTACCGGGGCGGTTTCGACCCCGATTGTCTGCGTGCCGTCGGCTGGGAGGGCGAGGTCTTCGACGTCGGTGCCTGGGGCGGTGGGGTCTTCAACGGCGGGGCGTGGCTGACGATCGAGGGCCGGCAGGTCGATGTGCATTACCGCGACCTCGACGTCGTCGAGCACCAACTGGCCGAGGCGCGGCAGGGACGCTTCCACTGGGAGCCGCTGATGTTCCACCTCGCGGGCATCCCCAGCTATCTACTGGTCGCCGAACTCGCCCTCAACCAGGTGCTGCGCGGCTCCCTGCCGCGTCCCGGGTATCCGCGGGCGCTGCGCGAGGCGGCCCCGGCGGTGTGGCGGGACCGGGCGTCCGCGACGCTGCGGTACGCCCAGGGGGCGTATGTCCGGCGTGGGCAGGTGGTCGAGGTCGCGGGGGCGTTGGCCACCGCCGCCATGCAGACGGCGCATGCGGTGCTGGCGGGGCGTGGTGAGTGGGTGACCAATGAGAAGCGGCTTGTGGAGCGGGCGGGTCTGCGCGGCATCGACGCGATCGTCGGCGCTCTGCGGCCGGAGCCCGGGGCTCTGGCGCGGGCCGTTGCCGGTGCCGGGGAGTTGTTCGAGGCCGCTGTGTGAGGTGGTGGGTCGCGGGGCGCAGGGGGCGTCGTCCTGTAGGGCCTCTCCCCCGCGCCGTGGGGGGTTTCATGGTCGGCTGTGGCCGGTGGTTGCCGGTTCGAGGTTGTGGGTCATGCGCTGCAGGACGTCGACGGCGGTGCGGTACTCCTCCGGCGAGATGCCGGTGGTGGCCAGCGTGCGGAACGCCTCGACGTGTTCGGCGACGTGGGTCAGGTGTCGGTGGCCTTCGGGGGTGAGGGCGAGGTGGTGGGGTGAGGGGCGGGTGGCCCAGCCGTCGGCAAGGACGGTGTCGATGGCGGTGGTCAGTGCGGGGGTGTCGGCGTTGGCGCGGAGCGTGGTGAGGACGTCGGTGTCGGTGGTCGGGCCGGTGTCGTGGAGGACGTTGAGGACCTGCCAGGTGGTCCGGGTGAGGCCGAACTGCGCCAGCATGTCGTTCATGTGGCGGGTCAGGGCCTGGTCGGTGCGGTTGAGCCAGTAGCCGATGGGCTTCATGACGGTGTTTTCTCCCGTGGTGGGGCTGCCCGGGGGTGTCAGTGGTGTGCGGGCTCGCGGGACAGGAAGGTGGTCCAGTCCTGGCCCGTGGCCCAGTCGGTGAAGGTGTGCCAGCCGGCTTCGGGGTAGTCGCGGCGCAGTGCGGCGACGTCGACGTCGAGGCCGGTGGTGGTGAAGTACTCGAACATCGCTGCCAGGTCGGTGGAGTGGGTCCGGACGTAGGTCAGGGGGACCTGGTGGTGGGTGACGGTGCGGCCGGTGGCGGTGGTGAGGGTGTGGGCGATCTGGGCGGGGGTGAGTTCGTCGGAGGCGATGTCGATGCGCTGGGTGTGGAAGTCCTGGCGGTGTTGGAGGACCAGGGCGGCGAAGGTGCCGATGTCGGTGGCGGGGATGAGGGTCAGGGGTGTGTCGGCGGGCATGGGCCAGGCGAAGGTGCCTTCGCGCAGGGAGTCCAGGGTCCAGCCGGTGGCGTAGTTGTCCATGAAGGCCGCCGGGGCGATGACCGTCCAGGGGATGCGGGAGGTGCGCAGGTGGGCTTCGATGGCGTGCTTGCTCTCGTAGTGCGGGATGCCGGTGTTGCGGTCGGCGTGGGCCGCGGAGGTGAAGACGATGTGGCCGAGGCGGGCGGCTGCGGCGGCGTCGATGAGGGCTTTGCCCTGGCGGGTTTCGGTGGTGGTGTCGGTGCCGAAGGGGGTGGTGACCGCGAAGAGGGCGTCGGTGCCGGCGAGGGCGGCTGTGAGGGTGGTGGGGTCGTCGAAGTCCGCGTGGTGGATGTCGGCGCCGAGGTGGCGCAGGGTGTCGGCGGCGGGTGAGTGGGGGTGGCGGGTGAGGGCGCGGACATGGTGGCCGGCGGCGATCAGGGCGCGGGCGGTGGCTCCGCCCTGGGCTCCGGTGGCTCCGGTGACGGCGATGGTGAGCATGGTTCTCCCCAGGAGTAGAATTGCTGCGTGACGCAGTTGATGCGTCACGCAGAAGACTACGAGGGATTGCTGCGTCGCGCAGCGATTGGGAGTGTGATCCACGTGACAGACCCGCGCCGGGCCCGCCTGTACGAGGAGTTGTCGGCGGAGTCCCGCCGCTACCTGGCGGCGTACGCGCTCTTCAACCAGGCTGTCGCCGATCACCTCGGACTGCATCCGACGGACATGCAGTGCCTGAGCCTGCTGACGGCCGAGCCCGAGCCGCTCACCGTCCGGCAGATCGCCGACCTGACCGGCCTGACCACAGGCTCGGCCACCCGCTTGGTGGACCGGCTCGAACGCGACGGCTACGTGGTCCGCACACCCGACCGGCAGGACCGCCGCCGGGTCCTGGTCACCCCGGTGCCCGAGCGCATCGCCCGGGTCACCGCGGTGTGGGACGACCTCGGCCCGGCCTGGCACGCGCTGCTCGACAGTCACACCGAGGACGAACTCGAGGTGATCACCGAGCACATGCGGCGGGTGCAGGACCTCAGCCACGCCCAGATGCGGCACCTGCGCTCCCTGCCCAAGCCGGACTGAACCCCTTTACGGCACCTCGCCGCGGCCGGCGTCAGGAGGCGGGGGCGCACCGGCCCGATCCCAGGAAGGCCCCTTCCAGGAAGAGCAGGTGCTCGCCGCCGCCGGTGGCATGCGATTCGACCGCGCCCAGGACCAGGACGTGGTCCCCGACGGGGATCAGGCGGGTGAGCCGGCAGACCATGGTGGCCAGGGCGTCCGGTACGAGCAGATGGCCGTCCTGGCTGCGGGAGAGGGAGGAGCCGGGGAAGGGCGCGCCGGGGGCGGCCAGGGCGGTGGCGAGGCCGGTGTGGCCCGTGTGCAGGACGTTGATGCTGAAACGGCCATCACGGGCGATCGCGGCCAGGGTGCGGGTGCCGTGGCCCAGCGAGACCAGGACGATCAGGGGGTCCAGGGAAACGGGCGTGAAGGAGTTGACCGTCATGCCCGCCGGCTGCCCGGCCCCCGGCGACAGCACGACGGCGACCCCGGTGGCGAACTTCCCCGCGCAGCGGCGGAACTGCCCCTGCGGGGTGGGGGTGGCGGGGGTCATGGACTGCGCTCCGTTCGAAAGGTGGGCTTCAGGCCGCGGCGGTGGTGGTGCGGGTGGTGCAGCGGGGGCCGATGGCCAGGTGGCCCAGGGCGGCGGCGGTGGCCAGGAACAGACAGGTGCCCCACAGGGCGGCGGGGCCGGCCCTCAGGTAGAGGGCGGTGCCCGCCGGCGGGCCTGCCGCCGTGCCCAGGGCGGTCGCGAAGCCGTAGAAGCCGGCGTAGCGGCCGCGGAGGTGGGCGGGGGCGAGGTCGGCGACGGTGGCCAGGAGGTAGGAGGCGCACAGGATCTCCCCCAGCGTCCACAGGGTGACGCTCAGGGCGAGTTCGGTCGTGGAGCGGCACAGTGCGGTGGCGCCGAAGCCGAGTCCCAGCAGCAGCTGGGACAGGGCCAGCAGGCGGTACCGGCCCGGGCCCCCTACGGCTTTGAGGCGGCGGAAGAGCAGGGGCTGGACCAGCACGATCACCAGGCCGTTGACGGTCAGCAGGAGCCCGTAGGCGCTCTGGGGCAGGTTCTGGTCGCGGACGGTCAGGGGGAGGGTGGAGAAGGCCTGCATGTAGATCAGTGACTGCGTCATTCCCAGGAGGCAGAAGGCGAGGAAGAGGCGGTCGGTGAGCAGGGCGCGGTATCCCCCGCCGGGGCCGGCCGGGGGCTTGGGCCGCTGCCGCGGCAGGCGGCGCCAGCCGTAGGCCAGGCCCAGGGCGTACAGGGCGGTGGCTGCCGCGTCCACGCAGAACAGCAGCCGGTAGGAGCGGGCGGCCAGGTATCCGGCGAGCATGCCTGAGAGGGCGAAGGCGAGGTTGACCGCCCAGAACATCAGGGAGAAGGCCAGGGGCCGGTCCCGGCCGGGGACGATGTCGCCGATCAGCGCGCCGGTCGCGGGGCGGAAGAGGTCGCCGGCCAGCCCCAGCAGGACCAGGACGGCCGGCAGGGCGGCAGTGGGCACGGTGACCATGGCCAGGACCAGGACGGCGGTCGCTATCAGCCCGCCGACGGCGGTGGCGCGCCGCCCGGCGGTGTCGGCGAGGTGGCCGCCCAGGGGCTGGCTCAGCAGGTTGCCGGCACCGTAGCAGGCGGTGAGCAGCGCGGCGTCCGCCAGGTCGAGGCCGCGGGCGCCGGTGAGGTACAGCAGCAGGAAGGGCAGCAGGAATCCGCAGGCCCGGTTGACGAACGCGCCGCCCCACAGCCACCAGAACTCCGTGGGCAGGCGCCGGGGCCCACTGCGGCCGGGGGCTGTACGGGCCGGGTGGGGCGGGTGGGGCATCGCCTTCAGGGGCCTTTCGTGGGGGTGGGGTCGGTGACCTGGACGGTGCAGTGGCCCAGCGCTTGCTGGGCGCGTTCGACGGCCTGGGCGGTGTCGTCTCCGGTGGCGATGACGTGGCCCAGCCGCTCGAGGTTGGACAGCATGCGCGGGGCGCGGTCGCCGACGGCGCGCTGGAAGCGGACTTCCCGTACGCCGGGCAGGGCGGCGAGGTGGGCGGGGTCGGTGAGGTGGGTGATGACGCCGTGGCCGGGTGAGGGGATGAACCGTACGGCGGCGCCGCCCAGGGCCCTGGGGCGTACGTCGGGGCGGCGGCCGAGGAGGGCGTCGAGCTGGGCGCCGAAGAGGTCGACGCCGTCGGCGAGGCGGACCAGTTCGGCGATGCGGTCGCCGGCGACGCGGGGGTTGATCTCGACCACGCGCGGCTGGCTGCGGCCGAAGCGGCAGCGCAGCTCCACGTGGGCCGGGCCCCAGGTCAGGCCGGTGGCGGCCACGGCCCGTTCGGCGGTGCGCAGGAGTTCGGCGGCCAGGGGGGCGGGGATCTGTGCCGGGTAGTGGTGTCCGAGCTCGATGAAGTGCGGTGGCGGGCCCAGGAGCTTGGCGTTCACGCCGATCCCCCGGCCGTGGAAGATCTCCACCGAGAATTCCTCGCCGGCGAGGTACTCCTCGACGAGGACTTCCCGGGGCACTTCGAAGCCGAGGTAGTCGGCCAGGGACAGGATGCGGCCGGCGTCGCGCACGACGTCGCCGGGGGTGGCGCACAAGGTGATGTGGGCGCTGCCGGCGAGGGTGGTGGCCTTGACGACGACGGGGTAGCCGATCCGTTCGGCGTGGGCGAGCGCCTCCTGGGTTGTTTCGGCGCGTCCGAAGGCGGCGTTGAGGCCGGGGTGGGGCTCCAGGGTGGTGCGCAGCAGTGCTTTGGAGCGGCAGCGGCGTACGGCGTCGGGGTCGGGGCCGGGCAGGTGGAGGCGGGCGGCGGCATCGGCGGCGACCTGGACGGAGAACTCGTAGAGGGTGGTGAGGGCGGCCAGGTGATCGATGGTGCGGCAGTGGGCGGTCACGGCGTCGGTGTCGTCGGTGCGGCAGTGGTGGATCTGTGCGCCCGCCTCGCGCAGCCGGGCGGCGCCGGCGGCGGGCATGCGGCCGTCGGGGTGGGTGAGGACCAGCGGCTGGTGGCCTCTTTCGCGGATGAGGCGTACGGCGGCTTCGCCCGCTCCGGTGGGCGGTGCTTCGAGCAGGACGACAGTCGGGGTGGTGGTCGTGGGGGTGGTGGGGTGGAGGGGGCGGGGGTCGGTCACGTGTGGGACTCCTTGTGCGGGGTCGGGCCCCGGGCCGGGGGGTGGTGGTGCGGGGAGGGGTCGGTCACGGGGTCGCGGTGGGGGCCGCGTGGGGTGGCCGGAGAAGCATCGCGGTGTTGCAGAAGGCCGAGTTGGCCATGTTGATGGGGTTCAAAGTGCTCCCGGCGGCGCCGTTCGTGGTGCGGGTGGGGGCGTCGTGGCGTACGAGCAGGCCGGTGGAGCGGCCGCCGATCAGGTAGGGGGACAGCACGAAGGCGACGTCCTCGTGGTGCACGCGGTCCTGTCCGGGTGAGAAGAACGGCATCCGCAGGGTGTCGGCGTCGACGAGTTCCTGCAGGACGACGTCGTCGTGTTCGAGTTCTTCGTGCAGGATGCGCAGCCACTGGGTGGGGCTGAGGTCGCGGCCGAAGACCACGCCGTGGCCGCCGTGGCCGCACGAGGGCTTGAGGACGAGGCGTTCGCGGGCCTGGGCGGCGTGCGCGAGCGGGGCGCGGCGTTCGGCGGCGCTGTGGTGGCGCGGCAGGTGCAGGGTGAACGGCAGGTGGTCGCGGACCAGTTGGCGGTCGGCGGGGTCGAGCAGGTCGATGTCCTGGTGGATCCAGGCCAGGACGGCCTTGGCGGAGAGCAGGCTGGTGGCGTCGCTCTGGAAGAGGCGGACGGTGCCGGCGCGCTGGGCGCGGGCTGTCGCGGCCAGGCCGCCGTTGTCGTCGCTGACCTCGTCGCTGAGGAAGGGGCACAGCATCGCGTCCACGCGGTCGGTGCCGGCGTAGAGGACCGCGGTGTGGTCGGTACGCAGCTCGGACAGGCTTGCCTGGATGACGCGCAGGCCGGCGCGGGTGGCGCTGTCGGCCGAGGGGCGCAGGTAGGCGCGCAGTGCCGCTTCGCCGTCCAGGCCCGGGAGGCGGCCGCCGGCCGTCCAGGTCGGGATGAGCAGGCGGGGCGGTCCGTCGTCGGGGTGGGGCAGGGTCGCGGCCAGGTGGGCGGAGCGGGCTTCGATGACGGAGGGCGGGGGGATGAGGTGGGGGCCGTCCCACAGGTCGTGGTAGGCGGCGGCCAGGACGTCGACGGCGCGGGTGGCCGCGACCGCGGTGCTGATGTTGAGCTCGAGGAAGCGGGGGGTGCCCTCGCTCAGGAGGATGTCGGGGCGGGCGCAGGCGGTGAGTTCGGCGTGGTCAAGGGGCCGGTCGCGGTCGAGCAGGGGCAGTTCGCGGGGGTAGCGCAGGAGGTCGTAGAGGTCGCCGGCGGTGCGGGCGCGGCGCAGGCAGGCGTCGACGGCGAGGTGGATCATGCGGGCGGCCAGGTGGCCGAGCGCGCTCGCGGCGTCTTCGGTCAGGATCAGCGGGCGCAGGGGCTGCCAGGGCTGTTGCCAGCCGGGCAGTTCGTGGGCGGGCCACTGGTCGGTGGCGGCGATGCGGGTGTTGAGGAACCGGGTGCGGTGGGCGGCGGGCAGGTTCTCCCATTGGTCGTGGAGCTTCACTGTGCTGCCTCCGTGAGGGTGGGGGTGGGGTGGGCCAGGCGCCAGGTGATCAGGCGGGCGAGGCGGCGTACGCCGTCGCGGATCTGGTGGGGGTCGAGGTAGCTGATGGACAGGCGCAGGGCGTTGCGGCCGCCGGGGCCGGTGTGGAAGGAGCTCATGGGGGTCCAGATCACGCCGAAGCGTTCGGCGGAGATTTCCAGCAGGGCCTCGTCGGCGGCGAAGGGCACCTCGAGGCAGGCGAAGAATCCGCCGCCGGGGTTGTTCCAGCGCACGCCGCGGTCTGCGGCGTCGGGCAGGGCGGTGGCGAGTGCGTCGAGCAGCACGTCCATGTTGCGGCGGTAGAAGCGGGCCGCGGGGTCGTTGGCGGTGGCCAGGCTGCAGTCGTGTTCGACGAGCATGCCGCCGATCACGGCCTGGCTGACGGCGGGGGTGTTGACCGTGATCATGCTTTTGATCTTGGCCAGTTCCGCGGCGAGCGGGCTGCTGGTGCCGGTGGCGGGGTCGCGTACCGGCTGGCCGGCCACGACGTAGCCGACGCGGGCGCCGGGGAAGCAGGACTTGGCGAACGAGCCGAGGTAGACGACGTGGCCGCGGGTGTCCAGGGAGTGCAGGGTGGGGTGGCGGTGGCCGTCGCGGGTGAAGAAGCCGTAGGGGTTGTCCTCCAGGAGGAGCAGGTCGTGGCGGTGGGCGACGGCCAGCAGGCGGTGGCGGTCGGTCAGGGTCAGGGTGTGGCCGGAGGGGTTGGCGAAGTCGGGCACCACGTAGCAGGCCCGGGGGCGTTTGCCGGCTGCTCGTGCGGCGTCGGCGGCCCGGGCCACCGCGTCCGCATCCAGGCCGTTGGGTCCTTCGGGGACGGGATGGAGGGGGATGCCGAGGACGGCGGCGGCGCCGGTGACGCCGGTGTAGCAGGGTTCGGGGACGAGCAGGACGTCGTCGGGGTCGGCGAAGAGGGCGCGCAGGGTGGTGAAGAGGGCTTCCTGGAATCCGACGGTGATGACGACGTCGTCGGGGCGGGCGTGGATGCCTTCGTCGTTGTGCAGGGTGCGCACGAGGAGTTCGCGGATGATGCCGCTGGTCGGCCCGTACTGGACGAGGGTGGTGGTGATCTGTTCCTCGCTCAGTCCGCGTTCGTCGCGCAGGTACTGGCGGTAGCGGGCGATGAGGCGTTCGGTGTCGCCGGGGGTGAACAGGCCTTCGTGGGGGCGTCCGGGGGCGAAGGAGATCGCGTGGGGGAAGCGGTCGACGATCTCGTTGAGGAAGTTCATCACGTCGAGCAGCGGGTCGCACAGCGACGGGTGGAGGGTGGCTTTGTCGAGGGTGAAGGGGTGGGGGCCGGTGTTCACGGGGCCTCCTGCCGGGTGGTGGCGGGTATGGCGGCTGCCGGGGGGTGGGGGGCGAGGAGGGTGGGGTCGAGGTCGGCGAGGGTGGGGCGGCCGCACAGGGCCATGGCGTCGGCCAGTTCCGAGGTCAGCAGGTTCAGCAGGTGGCGGACTCCCTGGTGTCCGTCCACGGCCAGGGACCACAGGACGGGGCGGCCGATCAGGACGGCGCGGGCGCCGAGGGCGAGGGCCTTGAGGGCGTCGGTGCCATCGCGTACTCCGCCGTCGAAGAGCACTTCGCAGCGTTCGCCGGCCGCGCGGGCGACGTCGGGCAGGAGGTCGATGGTGGCGGCGGTGGTGTCGAGCTGGCGGCCGCCGTGGTTGGAGACGATCACGGCGTCGATGCCTTCGGTGGCCGCGCGGGCGGCGTCGGCGGGGGCCAGGACGCCTTTGAGGACGATCGGCAGGTCGGTGATGCGGCGCAGCCAGGCGATGTCGGACCAGGCCAGGGCGGGTTCGAGGGTGTCGGTGGTGTGCTGGGCGATCGCGGAGTGGCCCGGGGAGGCGTGGCCGAGGCCGGTGTGGGTGTCGGGGGTGAAGTTGCCGGGGCGGATGCCGGGGGGCAGGGCGAAGGCGTTGCGTGCGTCGCGGTAGCGGCGGCCGAGGACGGGGGTGTCGACGGTGAGGACCAGGGCCGTGTAGCCGGCCTGCTGGGCGCGGCGTACGAGGGTCTGGGTGATGTGGCGGTCGCGGAAGCAGTAGAGCTGGAGCCACAGGGGTCCGCCCGCGGCTTGTGCTGTCGCTTCCAGGCTGTGTCCGGAGAAGGTGCTGAGGATGGTGAGGGCGCCGGCGTCGGCTGCGGCCCGGGCGGTGGCGATCTCTCCTTCGGGGTGGGCCAGGGTGTGGTAGGCGACGGGGGCGACGGCGATGGGGGTGGCCAGGGTGGTGCCCAGGACGGTGGTGGTGGTGTCGGGTGTGCCGGTGCCGGTCAGGACGTTGGGGCGCAGGCGCAGGCGTTTGAGGGCGGCGGTGTTCTCGCGGAGGGTGATTTCGTCGCCGCTGCCGCCGGCGATGAAGTCCCGTACGGCGCGGGGCAGGCGGGTGTGGGCGAGGCTCTCGTAGTCCTGGACCCTGAGGGGTTGCATGTCAGGCTCCGCCGGTGGTGGCGGGGGCGGGGTGGGGGGTTTCGGTGCGGCGTACGGCTTCGTAGAGGGCGCGGATGTTGCCGCTGCCGAAGGTTTTGGCGCGGTCGCGCTGGATGAGTTCGAAGAAGAGGGTGCGGCGGGGGTGGGTGGAGCGGGTGAAGATCTGGAAGAGGCGGCCCCAGCGGTCCTGGTCGGCCAGGAGTGAGCGGGAGCGCAGGGCTTCGGTGTCCAGGGGCGGGTGCAGGGGGCCGACGCGCTGTTCGAGGGTGTCGTAGTAGGTGTGGGGGGTGGCCAGGAAGTCCACACCGCCGGAGCGCAGGGTGTCGGCGGCGTGGGCGATGTCGTCGGTGCGGAAGGCGATGTGCTGGACGCCGGGGCCGCCGTGGTCGGTGAGGAAGCGGTCGATCTGGCCTGCCTCGCGCCGGGGGTCGGGTTCGATGAGGGTCAGGACGAGGTGGCCGGCGGGGTCCTGGACGACCTTGGAGTCCATGGCCTGGCCGCCGACGGTGACGTACTCCTCGTAGGTGACGTCGAAGCCCAGGGCGTGGCGGTAGTGGTCGGCGGTGGTGGCGAGGTGACCGTGGGGCAGGCAGATGGCGAGGTGGTCCACGGTGTGCAGCAGGGGGGTGGTGGGGTGGGTGTCTGTGGTGGGGTGCAGGGTGTGTTCGGTGGGCGGCAGGGGGTCGGTGGGGTCGTCGCGTTCGATCAGGGAGTGGGTGACGTCGCCGAAGGCGCGTATGCGGGCGACGGTTCCGCCGGGCAGCCGCACGGGGGCGCTGACCGGCTCGGCGCCGCGGGCGGTCAGGGTGCGGAAGGCGTGGGCGGCGTCGTCGACGCTCAGGGCGATGTCGGCGACGCCGTCGCCGTGCCGGGCGACGAAGTCCCGTGCGGGCCCGTGGGGGGCGGAGCTGATGAGCAGCCGGATGCGGCCCTGGGTCAGGAAGGCGGCCTGGTGGGGGGCTTCGGGTGCGGTGCGGGCGGTCAGGGTGAAGCCGTAGGCGTCGCTCAGGAGGGCGGCCTGGGCGAAGCAGTCCTCGGCGTGCAGGTGGAGGTGGTCGATGCCCTTGACGATCATGGGGTGCCTTTCACGGGCGGGAGCTGCGGAAGGGGGCCGGCGGGGGGCAGGTGCGGCAGGACCTGGCAGGCGATGCGCTCCAGGACCCGCAGGTCGGCCTTGAAGGGCGCTTCGGTGCGCGGGAAGGGGATGACGAGGTCGGTGAAGCCCAGCGCGGCGCAGCGGTGGGCCCGTTCCTCGAAGGCGGCGGCCGAGCGCAGCGGGTGCTCGGCGCGGTTGACGTCGAGGAGCAGGCGGCGCATGGCGGAGGGCGGGCGGTCCTCGTGTGCGCAGGCGCGGGTGAAGGCGGTGATCTGCCGGGCCAAGGTGGTGTCCTCGGCGACGGGTGCGAGGCGTCCGCCGCCTGGTGAGCGGCCGTTGGTCACCCAGATGTCGGCGTGCCGGGCCGCCACGCGCAGGGCGCGGGGGCCGGCCGCGGCCACCGCCAGGGGCATGCGCGGCTGCTGGCGGCAGCCGGGTGTCATGCGGGCGTCCTGTGCGGTGTAGTGGCGGCCGTGGTGGGTGGTGCGGTGCTGGGTCAGGAGGCGGTCGGTCAGAGCGACGAACTCAGCGAAACGCTCGTGGCGCAGGCGGGGGTCCTCAACAGCCGGGCCCAGGACGGTGGCGTCGGTGCCGGCGGGCGCGCCGGCGCCCAGGCCGAGCACCATGCGCCCGTCGGAGAGGTCGTCGAGGGCGATGAAGTCCTTGGCGAGGGTGACGGGGTGACGGAAGTTGGGTGAGCTGACGAGCGTGCCCAGGGCGATGCGGGAGGTGGCCCGTGCGGCGGCGGCCAGGGTGGGGACGGCCGCGTACCAGGGGGCGTCGCTCAGGTCGCGCCAGGCGATGTGGTCGAAGGTCCAGGCGTGGGCGAGGCCGAGGTCTTCGGCCAGGCGCCAGGCGTGTTCGCTCTCGCGCCATGGCCCGGTGGGCAGGATCAGCACGCCCACGCGCAGCGGCGCCCGCTCGGGAGGCTGCGGCGGGTGGCTCATGTGCCGACCACCGCGTTGAAGGAGGCCCCGGTGAAGGTCGTGGAGATCACTCCGGTCCGGTCGAAGGGGTCGTGCCGGGCGAAGCAGCCGCCCGGGCGGCCGTCGAAGAGCAGGGGGCTGATGACCGGTGCCACGTGGTGCTCGGCCGTACGGGCGGCCGAGCGGTCCCAGAAGCGGCAGGGGAAGCGGTCGGGTTCGACGTATTCCTGCACCACCCAGGTGCCCTCCCCCAGGGCGCGCTCGCACTGCGCGTTCCAGGCGGCCGTCTCCAGGCGGGCGCCGATGGACACGGCGGTGCCGCAGTTGCCGGCGGACGGTTTGAGGACCAGGCGCCGCTGTTCGGCGCTCAGCAGGGCGGGCAGGTCCTGGCGGCGGCCGCGGTAGTCGACGGGGCCCTCCCGCACGACGCGGGTCCACGGCAGGTACCGGTCGATCACCTCGCGCTGGCGGCTGCTCAGCCAGGGGCCGCCGGCCGAGGCCCAGGCCAGGACGAGCTTGTTGGAGATGAGGAAGGCGCTCTGCGGCGCGAGCATCAGGCAGCCGCGGCGCTGCGCCTCGCCCAGGGGGGCGGGGTCGATGCCCAGCTCGTGCCAGGCGTCGATCATCAGGTGGCGCAGGCCCACCGGGTAGCGCGGGACGCCCTCGCCCAGGCCGTCGAGGAGGTCCTCGGGTTCGAAGAATTGCGCGGGGATGGCGCGCCGGTGGCGCAGGTAGTCGACTTCCAGGCGGAAGTAGCGGTCGTCGCTAAAGCCCGATTCCCGGCTCGAGCCGAGGATCGCGACGCCGGGGCGCCGCCCGAGGCTGCGGGCGGCCCGCTCGTAGAGGTCGGCCCGCACGGCGAAGGGCCGGGGGGTGGTGTAGGGGACGGGCCGGTGGCGGTAGAGGCGGTCGTAGACGGTCAGGATCTGGTCGGTGGTGACGACGCCGCCGACGGCGCCGCCGACGTTGAATTCCAAGAAGCGTGGTGTGCCGTCGCTGAAGACGACGTCGGGCCGGGCGATGGAGGTGGCCCACTCGGCTTCGATGCCGGGGTCGGCGAAGTAGGGGTGGGAGCGGGTGTTCTGGCCCAGTGCGGCGAGCTGGCCCTCGGGGGTGGTGGCGTGGGCGCGCAGGGTGGTGTGGAGGATGGCCAGGAGGTCGCGGGAGGCCTGGTGGAGTTCTGCCATCCATGGCCGGGGGACGGCTATGGGGTGCAAGGGGACGTGGGAGGAGCGGACGAAGGGCACGCCCCGCATCTCGTGCAGCAGCAGGTCCGCGGCATCCGCGTCGGGCATGACCGGTCGCCAGGGCGCGGGGGGTGTGCGGGGGTTGCTGGGTGGTCTCACGTCGTCTCCGCGGGGGCGTCGGCGTCGCACAGGCCGTCCAGGTCGACCAGGCGGATGCCGGTCAGGCCGGGGCAGGTGGCGGCGAGGGAGTCGGTCAGGGGCGGCCTGGCCTCGTCGTGGAAGTAGAGGGCTTCGAAGGTGTGGGGGCCGTGCACGGCCAGCAGGGGGTTGCGGTGCAGGAAGTCACGGACCTGGGGGGTGTCGTGGGCGACGTGCAGCCACAGCCGCCGTTCGCGGTGCAGGTCGGGCGGCGCTACGACGGCGGCGCCCAGTTTCCGTTTGAACTGCCAGGTGCCCTTGGACAGGAACGGCTCGCTTCCCGACAGGTCGACGCAGTCGATGCCCTTGGCCGCCGCCCATTGCAGTTGCAGGTGGTAGACGGCTGCCAGGGCGCCCTGGCGGCGGTGCTGGTCCTCGCCGTCCAGCACTCCGATGAGCCGGCCGGTCAGGCGCCGCCTGTCCCGGTCGACGGCGGCCAGGGCCCCCGCGACGCGCCGGTGGCCGTCGTGGACGAAGAACAGCAGGCCGCCGGGGCGGAAGAGGCTGTGGTAGGCGGTGTCCCGGTCCATGCTGCGGGCGGACCCACCGTGCCGCTCGCGCATGGTGGGCGCGTGCATGCGGTCGTAGAAGTAGGCGAAGTCGGCGGCGCTGCGGGAGACTTCGAGCCGGTAGCCGTGCCGGCGGACGTTGCGCTGGTGCTGGCGGCGCTCGGAGGCCGAGACGCGCCCGCGCCAGCCCTGCCCGTCATCCGTGCGCACCACCTGGTGGACGCGGAAGGGCAGGACGAAGGAACGCTCGCGGGGCAGGCGGGCCACCGTGGCCGGTGAACCGCCGACCAGGACCAGGTCCGCGCCCAGGCGCGCGCACGCCTGCAGTACCTGGGGCCGCGCCACCCGCAGCACGTGGGTGGTGGCCGGGCCCGTGGTGCCCGGAAGGCTCAGGGCCCGGTCCTGCAGGAACGCGGTGAGGTAGGTCAGGCCGTCGCCGACGCCCGAGTAGGCCAGGGTCAGGCCACCGGCGGTGCGGCAGACCCACAGCGTGGTGGTCGCGCTGCGGTCCTCCGCCCAGGCCCGGACCGTGTTGACCAGCGGGTTCTGCAGATGACGCCAGGCGTAGCCGGCCCGCGCGCGCAACGGCCGGACGTATCGGCCCGCCGCGGTGGCTGCCAGGGGCACGGGACTCTCCTCAAGTGGGTGCGGGGGGCCGCCCCCTGTTGTCCGGGCCGGGCGTCGTGCCCGGCCCGGAGAACAGGGGGGGTGGTGCGGGTGCCGTCAGGGTCAGCGGGTCGGCATCGCTTCGGTGTGCTCGCGGCCGCGCACGATCTCGCGCACCTGGTTGGTGTTCTCGTCCATCAGCAGGACGACGGGGTGCCAGCCGGCCGGAAGCGGCTCGGGCACCTGGGCGTAGGCCATGATGATGACGATGTCGTCCACGTCCACCAGGTGGGCCGCGGCGCCGTTGAGCTGGATCGTGCCACTGCCCCGCTCACCGGGGATGGCGTAGGTCTCCAGGCGGGCGCCGTTGGTGACGTCGACGACCTGGACCCGCTCGAAGTCGCTGATGCCGGCTTCGTCGAGGAGGTCGGCGTCGATGGTGATGCTGCCGACGTAGTGCAGGTCGGCCGCGGTCACCCGGGCACGGTGGATCTTGGAGTGGACGAGCGTCTTGTACATGGTCATCTGGGGTTTCCTCGCAATGCTTCGAGAACGGAAAAGAGGGGGTGGGAAAAGAGGGGTGGAGAAAGGGGGGTGGGGAGAGGGGGCTGCCGGCGGCGGTCTCAGGCGGAGGCCGCCGCCAGCAGCAACCGGCTCACATCGCCCGCGGTGCTCACCGCAGTGGTGTGCGCCTGCGGCAGGGGTGCGAGGAGCCGGTCGGTGTAGAGCCCCGAGCCGTGGATGACGATCTCGGCATGCTCGGGGACAAGATCACGCTCGATGGCGAGATGGACACCGGTGACCGCCTTGACCAGCGACCACTCCCGCAGGTCGCGGGGGTCGGCGGGCAGTTCGTGGCCAAGGGGGGCCAAAAGGCGGCGCAGCCGGGGGTAGAAGGCGAGGCATTCGTGGAGGGAGACCACGATGCCCCCGCCGCCGTGACGGCCGATCAGCTCGTTGACCTGGGCGGAGGTGACGGGGGCCCGGGTGTAGAAGGTGGGGTCGATCTGCTCGTGCGGGTCGTGGGTGACGGCCGGGAAGGCGCCGTCGTCGTCGCCGCGGTGGTAGAGCCCGGTGGTGGGGTCGAGGGCGTAGGGCGGCAGCAGTTCGTGCGCGGGCGAGCCCTTGAGGAGGCTGAGCACCATGTCGGGGGTGGCCAGTTGCTGGATGAGGAAGAACCCGGGGTGCCGGGCGGGCACGGGCAGGCCGGGCACGGTCTGCGAGGTGAGCGTGCGGTGGCCCAGGTGGTAGCCGAGCAGACCGTAGGCGCTGGAGACGGCGTGGGCGTGCAGCCGGGGGGCGCCGTCGGCCTCGACGGGGAAGGCGTCGGCCTCGACGAAGGCGCGGGCGGCGTCGGCGAGCCGGTAGTTGTCCAGGTCCAGCGAGTACCACAGCCGCCACCCTCCTTCTTCGAGGCCGGCCTGCCGGGCCAGGGCCGCCGCCTGGGAGGCCAGGTCCTTCACCGCGGCCGGGCTGTCCACGTCGGCCAGGGCGACGGGGTTGGCGCGCCGGGCGTCCTCGTCCGTGGACAGGGCGCTCTCGCGCAGCTTGGTCAGTGACTGCCGGGGAACGACCGTGACGATGCGCAGCTGGTCGGCGCCGACGAGGCCGTGGGCGTGGGCCCGGGCGACGGCATCACGCAGGGCGGTGCCCTTGTTGCCGGAGGTCGGGGTGAGGATGAGGATCCGCTCACCGGTGGTGCGGATGTGCTCGACGGCGCGGGCCACCATCACCAGGGAGGCGAAGGTCTTGGTGGTCAGGGTGCCCGGGTTGCCCATCAGGTCGAGGAAGAGCAGCCGGCGTCCCCGGTGGGTTGCCAGGTCCTGCATCGACATGCCGGACGTGCCGAAGTAGGCGGTCAGCTCCGGGGTCAGGGGCGGCAGGGTGAAGGCGGGGCTGAAGGATTCCTGCAAGCCCTTGCCCTGCCCGGCGCGTTCGGCACGTTCGGCGCGGATGGTGGCGGCCGCGAGTTCGAGGCCCTGGTAGTAGTGCGCGATCGCGTTGTCGCGGGTCAGCCGGATCGGAGAGGGGTGGGTGGTCGTCATGCGGGCGTCCTCGTCGTCGAAGGGCTCGTCGGGGAATGGCGCTGCGCGGAAGCACGGAAGAAAAGGGCGGGCACGGGGCGGAACCCGGAAAGGGGGGGGTGCGCAGGCGGCGACGGCGGAAAGGGAAAGGAGGCGGGAGCGGGGGCGGGGGCTCAGGGCGCTGTGGGGGCCCAGGTGTCGGCGGCCATCTCGCGGCACAGGTAGGTGGGAGGACCCATGTGGGCGATGGCCCGCGCGTCCCGTGCCAGCCGGTTGACGGGATGGGTGGCGACGAACGCCGCGCTCCCCAGGACCTGCTGGATACGGGTGCAGGCCGACTCCGCCACCGTCGAGCCGAAGGCCTTGGCGTGGAGGGCCAGGCGCAACGCCCCGCCGGACGCGGCCCGGGCACCGGCCCGGTCGACCAGGGCGTGGGCGGCTTCGACCGAGGCCTCCACCTCGGCCAGCGTGTGCCGCATCGCCTGGTGTGCGAGCAGACCCCGGTCGGCCGACTCCCTCAGCGCGGTGTCCAGGGCGGCCCTGGCGATGCCGGTGCTCACCGCGCCCAGCGTGTACCCCAGGTGGTGGGGGTGCGCGATGATCTCGGGGGTCTGCGCGGCCTGGCCGAGCCCGGCGTCCCCGGGGAGGCGGCAGTCCTCGAAGGAGACGAAGCCGGTGGCGGAGGAGCGCATGCCCACCAGGCCGGGGCCGGGATGGGCGTGGGCCCCGGGGGTGCCGGCGTCGACGAGGAAGAGGCTCTGCGCGGTGCTGCCGTAACCGCCCTCTCCCCCGTCGGAACTCTGGGCGAGCACGAGGTAGACGTCGGCGATGCCGGCGCCGGTCGCGAAGGTCTTGTTGCCCTGGACCCGCCAGGTGTCCGGGCCGCACGAGGTGGCCTGGGTGCCGAGCTTCGCCTTCGAGGCGCCGGCCTTCTGCTCGCTCCACACGGAGGCCGCCAGGCATTCGCCCGCGGCGATGGCGCTCAGGTAGCGCTGTTTTTGCCGCTCCGTTCCCCAGCGGGCGATCCGCGCCGTCACCGCGCAGTGCAGGAAGAGGACGATCGCGAGCGAGGCGTCGGCTCCTGCCACCAGCCTGACGGCGTCATTGACCGCGCCGGCACCGGCGCCCACGCCGCCGTACTCCCTGGGCACGGCGAGCGAGAGCAGGCCCGAGGTGCGCAGGGCCTCAAGGCTGCGCGGGTCCGGGCGGCCCTGCTCGTCGGAGGCCGCCGCCCGGGCCCGGAACACCTCGAGGGCGGGGGCGAGGTCCGGCAGCAGAGCGAGCGCGTCGGATGCCGGGAGCGCGTGTTCTACAGCTCGCATGGGTGCAGACCATTGCCTTTCAGAAGGGTGGCGATGCCCCGCGGTCCTTCAAGGAGGGGGCGGGGCGCGTCGGCCGGATGCTGTGCGGGGGCTGTGCGGGTGCTTCCGCAAGCCGGGCGCCGCAGCGACGCGGTGCGATGGGCAGAGCCTCACACGCCATTTCCGGCCGCCGGGGCGGCCCAGCGGCCCCGTGGGAGAAAATGGGACGGGGGATGGTGATGAGGCGGCTCTGACCTGCACCTTCCCCTCCCTGCCCTTCGGGGAGAGCGGGAGCAAACGAGATGGCCCACGGCCGGAACGGGACCACGGGCCGGTCCTCCACCCCCTCCCCCGCGGCCGCGCTGCTCCCCTGATCCGGCGTGCCGGGGTACCGGGGGTGCGGATGCCCGGCGGCGGGCGGGAGCGGCCTGCCCGGACGGGCTGGGGAATCGTCCACGGGAGGTGGGTGGCGGGCAGGACGGCCGCGCAATGCGGCCGGCGCCGCGGGCGGGCAGACGCCGGCGGCCATGGCCCGGCCCTTGTCCAGGGGTGGGAGACGCGTGGGATGGGCGGGAGGGGTGGGGCGGTCCGTACGCCCGGCCGCTGGGCCGTGGCGTCGCCGACGCCGCGCACCGCGTGCGGGTGTGGCGGTGCGTCACAGGGTGTGGCCGGAGGGCGGATTCGCGCGGCGGGGCCGTCTCGCGGGCACGATGTCCGGCGGCGGCAGGGAGGGGTGGGAGGCGCGTTACGGGTGGCGGTCCGGGATCCGTACCGCGCCCGTGCAGGTGCGGTCGGCGACCGCGGGATGGAGCAGGTCCAGGCAGGCGCCCACCGCATCGCCGGGATCGACGGGCAGCATGGGCGAGTCGTGGGAGCTCGCGGTGGGCAGGCCCGTGGTGTCCGCGCGGTGTCCGCCGTTGAACACGGTGAGCACGTCGCCTTCGAGCAAGCGCTCGGCATGGGCCCACACGGTGCGGCAGGTCGGGCTGTGACGCACCTGCACCCGGGCATGGCCGATCCACGCCGCGTGCAGGACGGCCGCGTCCGCGCCGCACTCGGCGGGCGGGAGGCCTCCTGCCGGGGCCCGGTGGCCGGAAGTGGCCGGGCGGTGTGTCGCGGTGCCGGGCGCGGCGTAGAGCACGGCGGTCACGGTGACGAGCAGGACCGCTGCCAGCAGGACCAGCCAGGAGGACGGGGCGGTGCGGGGCGGGCGCAAGCGGCCCCGGGAGACGGTGGGAGGGGTGGGCGGGACGCTGGGTGGCGGGGCCGGGGCGGCAGGTGGCCGGGGGCCGGCGGCGGGGGCGGGGGCGGGTGCCGCGATGCGGCCGTTGGCCAGTTCCCAGCAGCGCACCGCCGGGGCCGGGTCCGCTCCCGCGAGCCGCGCGAGGGCTTCCACGGCGGAACGGGGAGGGAGCTGCTTGCCGTTGAGGAACCGCTCCCAGGAGGAGCGGCTGTAGCCGGTGCGGCAGCCCAGGCGGGCGTAGCTCAGCCCGGTGCGGGCCCGCAGGCAGCGGAGTTCGGTGACGAGCCGGCGCCGGTCACGGTCCATCACGGCAGGTCGTTCACGGGGCCGTGGGCGCGGGTGTGCCCTTGCCGGTGCATTCCTCGTCGTGGCGGGGGATCACCCCGCACGCGATCGCCTCGCCGGGGGTGTCGGTGGCCAGCATGCGGGTGTAGACGTCCTGTCCCCAGGTGATCTCCGCGGTGCGGGAGCGTCCGTCCGGGGTGCTCACGCGGACCTGGTAGCCGACGGTGCCGTTGTCGATCCGTGCCCATACCGCTGAACAGCCGGGGCTGTGGCGCAGGGTGACGACGAGTCCGACGAGCCAGGTCGTGCGGAGGGTCGTGGCGTCGCGGCCGCATCCCATCGCGGTGGGTTCCTGTCCCTCGCAGCTCTTGCCGCGGCATTGCGGGGTAGCCGGGGGTTCGGGGGCGGCCGGTGCCTTGGTGGCGGTCGCGGCGGCGATGGCGGCGTGGTCCGCGGGGTCGGGACGGTGCAGGTGCCGGGCGGTGAGGAAGACCGAGACGGCGGCCACGGCCGCCAGGACGAGGGCTGCGGCCGCCCAGCGGGCGGCGCGTATCCGCAAGGACGGGCGCAGGCGTTGTGCCGGGCGCCTGCAGGCCGGGCAGGCGGCGTCGGTCCCGGTGGGCGGGGTGGTCGGCGGGGCTGTGGCCGGTTCGGGCTGTGGGTCCGGGGTGGGGAGGTGGTCGTCGGTTTCCCGGGCGTACTCCCACAGTGCCAGGAGGCGGTCCCGGTCTCCCCCGGCGACGTCGGCGAGCTGCTCGACCGCCGCGCGGGTGGGGGGCTTGCCCCCGTTGAGGAACCGCTGCCAGGACGAGCGGCTGTAGCCGGTCCGCTCGGCCAGGGCCTCATAGCTGAGGCCCGAGCACTCCTTGAGCCGGAGCAGCTCGGTGACGAGCCGTCGTCTGGCCTCGGCGGATTCCTCGTCGAGACGCTGCCGCATCGCCCCCACGATCCGTCCCCTTCTTTCGCTTCCGGGTCACGGCCGGGTGCCTCCGATGACGTCCCGTCATCACACGGGTGGCTGCCGGAGAAGCTGGCGCCGCGTTGAGTGGACTGTAATCGACGAAGGTGTGAAATCACCCCAACCGGCCAGTGTCATAACGATCACATAAGCCTCCCTGATCGACACATAAGCGCAGCTAGGGGGCTTGCGGTGCGAAACCGGTGGAGGCCTCTCCCGGGTGGGAGGCCGGTCCTGCCCGTGGTGAGCGCCTGGGCGTATCGGACGGGGCGTCAACCTCCGTCTCCGGCATGCCTACGGCCGGGTGGCATGCGCGGGCTTTGCCGCTTAGGGCCGATATCTGTTGGTATGTGCTCACACGTTTCCGGTGGCGCCGCGCCGCCACTGCCGCCGCCCTGTGCCTGTCCGCCCTCGCCGCGACCACCGCCCCCGTATCGGCCGAGGCGCCCCTCTCCGCGCCGGCCGTCCGCCAGGACCTGCCAGAGCCGCCCTCCACGGACGTCGCCCGGGTGGAACTCGCCGACCTCACCGTCGAGCCGCCGCACTCGATGACCGGCTACAGCCGCGCGAAGTTCCCGCACTGGGTCAAGCAGCAAGGCGCCTGCGACACCCGCGAGACGACCCTCGCGCGCGACGGCAGGGACGTGCGGCTCGACGACCAGTGCCGGGCCGTCTCCGGGACGTGGGTCAGCGCCTACGACGGCAAGGTGTTCGCCTCGGCCGGCCAGCTGGACATCGACCACATGGTCCCGCTGGCCAACGCCTGGCGCTCCGGGGCCGACACCTGGAGCACCGACCAGCGCAAGCGGTTCGCCAACGACCTGACCAACCCCCAGCTCATCGCCGTCTCCGCCGCCTCCAACCGCTCGAAGGGCGACCAGAGCCCGGACCAGTGGCGGCCGCCGCTGACCTCCTACTGGTGCACGTACTCCCGCGCCTGGACCCACGTGAAGCACCTGTACAAGCTGAGCGTCACACCAAGGGAGCAGGAGACCCTGGTGACCATGCTGGACACCTGCGAGCACTGAGCGGCGGCCGGCGCCGGCGGGCGGCAGGGGTCTGCCGGCGGGGCTCAGGGCCGCCAGAGGTAGCGCACGTCCGGCTCGCGTTCCTCGTTGCGCTCTCCATCGGTCCGCTCGGCCTCCACGAAGCCGTGCCGCTCGTAGAACCGCCGCGCCCCCGCGTTGACCTGGAACGTCCACAGGCCCAGCCCCTGCGGCCGCTGACGCTTGGCCAGGTCCACGAACCGGTCGCCCAGCCCCCGGCCACGCCACGGCGGATCGAGGTAGAGCTGCTCCAGCTCCGTACCCTCCAGCACCAGGAGCCCGGCCACCGCGCCGTCCCCGGTCACCGCCACCCAGCTCTCGCACCGCGGCACGACCACGCAGGAGAACCACTGCCGTACGGCGGCGTCGTCGTGAGCGCGGCGCACGGTCGGCAGCGCGGCGGCGAAGGAACGCAGCCACACCTCCGCCATGCCCGGCGCATCGCGGTCGTCGGCGCGCCGCAGCACCATGTCATCGGAATCGCTGTTCACAAGGCGTGACTCTCACAGATGAGGGATCGCGGCGCAGCCGGATTTGCGGGGCGTTCCCGGCTGAGGTGATCCGGCCCGGCGTGCCGACTGGTTGGCAAGGCCATGTACGCTCCCCGCCATGCGACTTCCGGCCGACGCCCTCCTGTTCGACAGCGATGAAACGCTGGTCTCCTCCCTGCACTCGGTCGTGCGCGCCTGGACCCGGTGGGCCCAGTCCTACGGGCTGACCCCGGCGGACGTGGCGCGCGTCGAGGTGCACGGCCGGCCGGCTGCCGCGATCGTCGCCGAACTCCTGCCGGCCGAGCAGGTCGCGCAGGCGCTGGTGCGCCTGGAGGAGGCCGAGGTCGCCGACGCGGCCGCGGGCGGTGTCGTGCCGGTTCCCGGTGCTGTGGAGCTGCTGGCTTCGCTGCCGGTGGACCGGTGGGCCGTGGTGACGTCCGCGAACCGGCGGGTGGCCGGGGCCCGGCTGGGCCAGGCCGGCATCCATCCCAAGTTCCTCGTCACCGTCGACGACATCACCCACCACAAGCCCCACCCCGAACCGTTCCTGCTGGCCGCCGAGCAGTTGGGCGTCGACCCGGCCCGCTGCGTGGTCGTCGAGGACGCGCCCGCCGGGCTGGCCGCCGGGCGGGCGGCCGGCATGGCGACCATCGCCCTGACGACCACGCACCGTGCGCAGGAGCTGGAAGCGGACGTGACGGTCGCCGACCTCACCGCCCTGTCCGTTCAGGTCATGGGAGACGGGCGGCTGGAGATCTCCGTCGCCGGCTGACGGCAGCCCTGTCAGGGGTTGTCAGGGGTTCAGTGGTGGGAACCCTGACGGCATCGGAACGTCCGGCGGGGCGGGGAGATCCGGCGGCCTGGGGAGGTCGGTGGGCCAGCCGGCCGGCGGGTCCTGTCGCGGGGGCGGGTCCTGTCGCGGCGGGAGGGGGTGTTCCCTCACCTCGCCCACCTTGTCCTTCACCTCCGTGAAAACGCCGGCGACAGTGGCGAAGACGGCCGTCGCTCCCAGGCAGAGCAGGGTGGCGAACACCGCGAAGCCGATCTGCCAGCCGGCCTTCGCCCTCGCCTGCGGGTCACCCGGCGGATACGCCGTCGCCCGGTCGGGGCGCCCGGCCGGGTAGCGGACCAGGACCGTCTCCCCTTCGAAGACCGTCGCGCGCCCGTCCTCCTCGAAACGCCTCGTCCTGCCGTCCTCGTCGGTGAACTCGTACACGTGGCTGAGGGACCTCGACGTACCGCGTTGCAGGCCGCGCCGCCACACCGTCGTGGTCACGTACGTGCGTACGCAGCGGCCCTCGACCGCCCTCCCGTCGCTCCAGGCCGCCTTCAGGCGCCGTCGCCGCCGCAGTGCCGCCGTCAGCAGGGCCAGGGCGCCGAGGGTCATGAAGCCGGGTATCGCCGGCAGAACGTACTCGATCACGGGCTAGGCGTCGCCCTTCGCGGTCGCCTTCTCGGCGGCGGTGGCCGTGGCCGTGGCTGTGGCTGTGGCCGTCCGGCGGATGACGTCCAGGGTGTTGCGGACCGTCTCCAGCGTGCGGGCGCGCATCTCCTCCAGGACCTCCTCCTTGCTCCGGCCGTCGGCCGCCCGCGTGCCCGCGGAGGGCAGCTGCGGCATGTCGCCGATGAAGGTCAGCGTCAGGGCACCGGAGGCGTCCTCGCCTATGCGGTTGCGGATGACCCAGCTGGCCCGGTCGTCGCGCCGGAAGAAGCTGACCAGGAGAGGGGCCTCGAAGGTGACCTCCTCCCTCAGGCGCTCACCGCCTACGACGACCTCGCGCAGCAGCCCGTTCTCACGCCGCTCGAGCACCGTGCACTCGCTCATGCCGGGGACGAACGGCACGGCGTTCTCGGCCTTGCGCAGCAGTCCCTCCCAGACCTGGGCTCGGTCGAGGCGTGGCTGCTCGGGATGGGCGGGGTCATTGACGGGCAGGGTGACTTCAATGCGCATGACAGGGACTCCACGGTGGGTTTCGGCGCTTGCCGGACACTTGGTGATCTTGCTGTCTCGCGCGGCCCGTATCAAGGGATATCCGGGTGGCGTGGCTCGATTTCACGTCCCCGGCCGCCCCGGCCCTTTGCACGGCCGGGGCGGTGGAGGGGCTTCAGGCCGCCGTACCGGGGCGGTCCGGCAGGGCGTCGGGGGAGGTGCGGGGGTGCGGGATCTCGGGCTGGCCGCTGTGCTGCAGGGCCACGGTCCGGGCGGGGGCGGGGATGCGGATGCCCTCGGTGCGGTAGCGGTGGTGCAGGCGCTTGATGAACTCGTGCTTGATGCGGTACTTGTCGCTGTACTCGCCGACCCCGAGGATCACGGTGAAGCCGATGCGGGAGTCGCCGAAGGTGTGGAAGCGGATGGCCGGCTCGTGGTCGGGGACGGCGCCGTTGATGTCCTTCATCACGCTGTCGACGACCTCGTTGGTGACCCGTTCGACGTGTTCCAGGTCGCTGTCGTAGGCGACGCCCACCTGGACCGTGACGGTCAGGTTCTGCTCGGGCCGGCTGAAGTTGGTCATGTTGGTGCCGGCGAGCTGGGCGTTGGGGATGATGACGAGGTTGTTCGAGAGGTCCTCGACCACCGTGATGCGCCAGTTGATGTCGCGGACGTAGCCCTCCTCACCGCTGCTGAGCCGGATGTAGTCGCCGGGCTGGACCGTCTTGGAGACGAGGATGTGCACGCCCGCGAAGAGGTTGGCCAGGGTGTCCTTCATCGCCAGGGCGATCGCCAGACCGCCCACGCCGAGGGCGGTGAGCAGCGGGGCGATGGATATGCCGAGGGTTTCCAGGACGATGAGGAAGCCCATCGCCAGGACCGCGATGCGCGTGATGTTGACGAATATCGTGGCCGACGCGGCGACGCCGGACCGGGACTGCGCCACGGTCTGCACCAGACCGCTGATCACCCGGGCGGCGGTGAACGTCGCGGTCAGTATGACGAGCGTCGTCAGTACCTGGTTGACGGTGTGTCCGACCTGGCTGGTCAGCGGGAGGGCCGCTGCCGCGGCCGCCACGCCGATCGCCACCGACGACCAGGGGGCGAGCGTGCGCAGCACGTCGACGATGATGTCGTCCCCGGCCCACTTGGTCCTGCGGGCCCGCTCGGCGAGCCAGCGCAGGATCACGCGCAGCAGCAGGGCCACGGCCAGGCCGGCGGCGATGGCGATGCCGGCGACGATGATGTCGTGGAGTGTCAGGGCCCGGGTCATCGGCGCTCCCCCGCCGTTACGGAGAGCTGGGCTGCCAGGTCGCACGCTGCCGCGGTCGCCGGGAGGCCGGAGTAATGACCGGAGTAATGAATCGTCACCTTTTACCTGTCTGTCCTGACGGATCGTGATCGCGCCAGGTCACGGGGTGGCTTGGCGCGCGAAGTCATCCTCCATCACGCCTGTTTCGGCGCTGCGCGGAGGAGGGGGATTGTGGGATTGCGGGGGTGGCCGGCTGACCGGTGACCGCCGGGGGGCGGACGGCGTGTGACCGTCCGCCGTGAGGGCACCGACCACATTCTCGGCATGGCCTACAGCGACGCCGATGTCGTGGAATTCCTGCGCCGGGCCGGGCTGCCGGACGCCGAAGCCCTGCTGGACGACCCCGACGCGGTGGAATGGGCCGGAGGCCGGCCCCACGAATGGACGGCCGCCTGACCCCCGGCGGGGGGGTGGCGGGAGGGTGCGTGGTGGGGCCGCCGGTACCGGCCCGGGGGCTGGTCCGGATGCGTCCGGGGGGTTTCGGGGGCAGGCTGGAGGCGTGTCCGGAGTTCCGCGGATCGTGGTCCACCCGCCGGCGCCCTCAGGCGGCCGGCGGGTGAGCATCGGCGCGGAGACCCTGGGCGTGGCGTACGGGGTCGTGGATCTGCTGGAGTTCCTGGTGCGGGCCGGCGTCAGTACCGATGTGCCGCTCGACGATCCAGAGGTGATCGACTGGCGTGGCGGCGGTCCCGGCATCTGGTCGTGAGCGCCCGTCCGGGGTAGGTACGGCAGGTACGGCGGTCAGGGGCCGGGGGCGGTCAGGGGGCTGCGGAGGCTGGGGACGGATCCCGGGTGCTGGTCTGAGGCCGGCGGCCTGTCGTGCGCTCAGGCCCACGGGGGCCGGCAGCCAGCGGCCAGGCGCCGCCTCGCCCTTCAACAGCGTTCGCTTGTAAGCGGGTTGAGGATGCAAGGCATCCTCCCTGACCTCGAACAGCGTCTGGCGGCGTTCACGCCGATCCGCCGCGTCGTGTACGAATGGATGTGCCCAGTGGGGCGACGCTTCGGAACGGTCTTCGAGGAAGGGTGTGGCGGATGCTGGTGCTCGGACGCTCGCAGGTCGAGGGTTTGCTCGAGATGGACGCGCTGATCGATGCCCTGGCCGTCGCGATGGCCGACCTCAGCGCGGGCCGCGCCTCGGCGCCCGACCGCGTCGCCGCGCTCGTACCCGGACGCCAGGGGCTCCTGGCCGCCATGCCCGGCTACGTTCCCTCGGCCCCGGTGCTGATGAGCAAGCTGGTCTCCCTCTTCCCGCGCAACGCCGGGACAGCGCTGCCGACCCACCAGGCCGTCATCATGGTGTTCGACCCGGACACCGGCGAGCCCACGGCCCTGCTGGACGGTACGGCCATCACCGCGGCGCGGACCGCCGCCTGTTCGGCGCTGTCCGCGCGGCTGCTGGCGCGCGAGGACGCCACCGTGCTGGCGGTCCTGGGCACGGGCGCGCAGGCCCGCTCCCATGCCCATGCGATCAGCCGGGTCCGGCCCGTCCGGCAGATCCGCGTGGCCGGACGGGACCCGGCCAAGGCCGCCGCCCTGGCCGGGGAACTGTCCGACGCCCTGGAGGCGGACGTCCGGGCGGCCCCCAGCTACGCGGCGGCGCTCGACGGCGCGGACATCGTCGCCGCGACCACCCACTGCCTCGAACCCGTGGTCCGCCGCCCCTGGCTCACCCCCGGGGTGCACATCACCTCGGTCGGCTACAACCCGGACGGCCGCGAGATCGACGACGCCACCGTCGCCCAGGCCCTGGTCTGCGTCGAGTCGCGGCAGGCCGCGCTCGCCCCCTTCCCCGCCGGCAGCAACGACCTGCTCCTGCCGATCCGCGACGGCCTCATCACGCCCGACCACGTCCACGCCGAGCTGGGCGAACTCCTGGCCGGCACGAAGAGCGGCCGTACCTCGCCCGGGCAGATCACCCTCTACAAGTCGGTCGGTGTGGCCGCGCAGGACGCGGCGGCCGCGGCCCTGGTCGTTGCCGCCGCCCGCGAGCGGACGGTCGGCGAGGAGATCACACTGGGGTGATGCGGGGGAAGGGCCCGCCGTTTGCTCAGGTCAGGCGGCGCTTTTCGTACGTGCGCGAATAAACCTGTGGAAGCGGCGGGCGCGTTCATGGCAAACTGATCTTGGCGAAAGCCGAAGGGGTGTAGCTCAGCCCGGCCAGAGCAGCGGACTCCAAACCCGCTAGTCGCAGGTTCGAATCCTGTCACCCCTGCCCATCCCCCCTAGGGGACCTGTTACAGCGTCAGGACCACTTTGCCCTCGGCCTGGCGGGTCTCCAGGGCGGCGTGCGCGTCCGCGGCCCGCTCGAGGGGGAAGCGGGTGAGCAGCGGGGTCAGCCGGCCTTCGGCGGCCTCGTTCAGCGAGCGGGTGATCAGTTCGCGCATGCCGCCGGGGGGAATCATGTCCGGGCCGATGGCCCAGGTGGCGGTCAGTTGCCGTTCGATAAGGTCCCGGGTGGAGATCTCGGTGGGCTCCCCCGCGGCCCAGCCGTGCAGCAGGAAGCGTCCTGCGGGGCCGAGCAGTTCCAGCGCCTGACGGCCCGCGGTGCCGCCGACTCCGTCGAAGACCACGCTCACCTCGCGGCCGTCCAGGGCGGTGCGGACCTGCGCGGGCCAGTGGTCGGTGCGGTAGTCGACCGCGACGTCGGCGCCCAGCGCGCGGACCCGTGCGGTCTTCGCCGCCCCGCCGGCCACGCCGACGACGAGCGCGCCGGCGGCGCGTGCCGCCTGCACCAGGAGGCTGCCCAGGCCGCCGGCCGCCGACATCACCAGCACCACGTCCTCTGCGGTCAGGCGTGCGACGCGCAGCAGTCCCTGGGCGGTGGCGCCGGTGGTGACCATCGCGACGGCGGCGTCGGCGTCCAGGCCGCCTGGGATCGGGTACAGGTCGCTGACGGAGGCGAGGGCCTGCTCGGCGTAGCCGCCGCCTGCTGTCAGCTGGGCGACGACCCTGCGGCCCAGCCAGCCGGCGTCGACGCCGGGGCCGAGGGCTGCGACGACGCCGGCGACCTCGCCGCCGAGGACGGCGGGCAGCGGCGGCGGGAGGTGGGGGCCGACGGTCGTGCCGCTGCGCAGACGGGCGTCGATCAGGTGGACGCCGCTGGCCTGGACGTCGATGCGCACCTGCCCCTCGGCGGGGAGGGGGGCGGGCACCGTCTCGTGGGTCAGGTTCCGGGCGGGGCCGTAGGCGTGCAGCCGTATCGCGTGCATGTCGTGCGCTCCAAGATCGCCTCGCCGGCACACGGGGCCGGCGAGTGGTGACCCTGACTATCCGGCATCAACCATGCTTGAGGTCAAGAGCCCGCCGTCCGTCGTGGCGGCGTCCGTCGTGGCGGCGTCCGTCGTGGCGGCGTCCGTCGTGGCGGCGTCCGTTGACGGCGCTCCTACAGCGCTGGGTATGACGGCGATGAGGAACACTCGTACGGGGAGGTGCTCGTGAGGAACGTCGCGCTGCCGGCCGGTGTCGTCGAGTACGACGACCGTGGAGCGGGGCCCGTGGTCGTCCTGCTGCACGGGCTGCTGATGGATCACACCCTGTGGGACCGCGTACTGCCCCTCCTGCCCCAGGGGTTTAGGTACGTGCGTCCCGTGCTGCCGCTCGGGGCCCATCGCCGGCCGATGAACCCCGGCGCCGACCTCACGCTGCGCGGACAGGTCCGCCTGGTCGCCGACTTCCTCGACGAACTCGGCCTCGAGGACGTCACCTTGGTGCATGCCGACTGGGGCGGGGCGCTGTTCCTGACCGCCCACGGCTGGGACCGGCGCGTCGCCCGGCAGGTGATCCTGCCCTGCGAGGCGTTCGAGAACTTCCCGCCCGGCCTGCCCGGCAGAATGGTCTCCCTCGCCGCCCGCCTGCCCGGCGGCTTCCAGCTCGCCGCCCGCCAGCTGCGCCTGCGCCCGCTGCGCCGGCTGCCGGTGCTGCTCGGGCAGATGGCCCGCCGGCCGCTGCCGGACGACCTCGTGCGCCGCTGGACCGAGCCGATCCTGCGCGACGCCCGCATCCGGCGCGACCTGCTCGCCTACTGCCGCAGCCCCTTCGACAAGCCCGAACTCGTCCGCGACACCGAGGCGCTGGCCCGCTTCACCGGCGACGCGCTCGTGCTGTGGTCGCCCGACAACCGCGTGATGCCGCTCGCACACGGCCGCCGCCTGGCCGGCCTGCTGCCCGCGGGCCGGTACGCCGAGGTGCCCGGCGCGTACGTGCTGTCGATGCTGGACGAACCCGAAGCCGTGGCACGCGAGATCGGCCGCTTCCTCACCTCTCCCCCACCCCCGACATAGGGCGCGCGTGTCGGCCGGAGGGGGCCGGGTTTCACACCGTCACCACGATCTTGCCGGTGTGGGTGTTGGACTCCATCAGGCGGTGGGCGTCCACCATCCGCTCCAGGCCGTCGAAGGTCTCGGCGATGACGGGCGTGAGCGCGCCGCCATCGAGGCCCGAGCCGATGAAGGCGGCGGCGCGGCGGCGGAAGGCCTCCTGGCGGGCGAGGGCTGCGTGGGAGTAGGTGTGGACGGTCAGCGGCCAGTTCATGGACAGCTCCAGGGGGCGTGTGTCGAGCCAGCCGTAGAGGACCGCGGTGCCGCCGGGGGTGAGCGCGTCGCCGAGGGCCGCGAAGCCGGGGCCGCCGACCGCGTCGAAGGCCAGGTGGGCGCCCTGGCCGCCGGTGATCCGCTTGACCTCCTTGGCCAGGTCCTGGGAGTCCGTGGTGATCACATGGGGCGCGCCGAGCTCCTCCAGCTGCTGCCGCTTGGCCTCGCCGCGGGTGGTGGCGATGGGGATCGCGCCGATGCGCAGGGCGCTCTGGAGCGCGGCCGTGCCGACGCCGCTGGAGGCGCCCGTGATCAGGACGTGGTCGCCGGGGGCCAGGCGGCCGGTCTCGACCAGGCCGCCGTAGGCCGTCGCGTAGGTCAGCCACACCGCGGCGGAGGTCACCGCGTCCACGCCTTCGGGGCGGCGCACCACCGATTCCTGGGGCAGGACGACGCGTTCGCCGTAGACGCCGTGGATGCCGAAGTCGAAGTTGGCGGCGGCCATCACCGCGTCGCCGGGGGCGAAGGCGTCGACGCCTTCGCCGACCGCTTCGACCACTCCGGCGGCTTCGTATCCGAGCCGGGATGCGGGCAGGGTCGGCTGGTAGTAGTAGGTGCCGGCGCGGAAGAGGGCCTCGGCGCGGTTGAGGCCGATGGCCTCGACGCGGAAGAGGACCTCGCCCGGGCCGGGGTCGGCCAGCGGCACGTCCTCGGTCGTGAGGACCTCGGGGCCGCCGAGTTCGTGGAAGAGGACGGCCTTGGTGGTGGATGTCCTGCCGGTGACTGCCGTATGTGCGGGGGAAGTTGTCATGTGGACGACCGTATGCAGCGTTCAAGAGACGATCCATGTCTTGAACCCTTTCCTTTATGTCTCATCGTCTTTGTGTTGCTGCGGTACGGTGCGGTCATGGACGTACTGAGCGATGCGATCGCGGCCATGCGCACCGGGCTCCCCCACTCCTCGCGCGCGGTCAAGCGTGCGCCGTGGGGCGTGCGTTTCCCGGCCTCCGAGGGCGCCGGGTTCCACGTCGTGCTCCAGGGGTCGGCCTATCTGCTGCCGCCCGGGGACGCGGCCCCCGTGCGGATGGGCCCCGGCGATGTCGTCTTCCTGGCCCATGGATACGGTCACGGCCTGGCCGACCGTCCCGGAACCCCGCTGGAGGAAGCCCGCCTGGAGCCGGACGGCTCCTGGCCGACGCTGCGCCACACCGGGCCCGTGCACGACGAGGACACGCTCATGCTGTGCGGGGCCTACCGGCTGACCAAGGCGCGGGCCCATCCGCTGCTCACCGAGCTGCCGCCCTTCATCCATCTCCCGGCCCGCGTCGGAGCCGGCGGCCGGCTGCGCGCCGCCGTGGATCTGCTCGGCGCCGAACTGGCCGACCCCCAGCCCGGCTCCGACGCCGTCGTGCCCGCGCTCCTGGACACCCTGCTGCTGTATCTGCTGCGCACCTGGTGGCTGGCCGAGCGGCCGGAGGGCCCCACGGGCTGGGCGGGGGCCCTGAACGACCCGGCCGTGGCGGCCGCGCTGCACGCCATCCACGACGAGCCGGCCAGGGGCTGGACCGTCGAGGAGCTC
This sequence comes from Streptomyces sp. NPDC021096, assembly GCF_040641275.1. Taxonomy (NCBI): domain Bacteria; kingdom Bacillati; phylum Actinomycetota; class Actinomycetes; order Kitasatosporales; family Streptomycetaceae; genus Streptomyces; species Streptomyces sp. NPDC021096. The sequence goes on from NZ_JBFADG010000016.1 coordinate 82,567, forward strand.
GGCGCCCGCGCGGGGCTCTCCCGCGCCGCGTTCGCCCGCCGTTTCACCACGCTGGTCGGCCAGCCGCCGCTGGCGTACCTGACCTGGTGGCGCATGACGACGGCGGGCAGGCTGCTGCGCGAGGCCGGCGACCCGCTGCGCACCGTCGCCGAACAGGCGGGCTACACCTCGGAGTTCGCCTTCGCCAAGGCCTTCAAGCGGGAGTACGGGGTGGCGCCCGGCCAGTACCGCAAGCAGAGCGCGGCAAGCGCCGGATGAACCTGGCCCGGTAGCCGCGGCGGCCGCGGGACGCCGAAGGCCCGGCCCGCCTGCGCGGGCCGGGCCTTCGGGGTGGCCGGGTGCTGCCGGAACCGGAAGGGGGTCAGGCGGTGGGCTGGGGCTCGGGGGCGGCCGGCTGGGCGGGCTGCTGGGTGGGTTGGGCGAATTGGGTGCGGTGGAGTTCTTCGTAGCGGCCGCCGGCGGCGAGGAGATCGGTGTGGGTGCCGCGTTCGACGATGCGGCCGCCTTCGAGGACCAGGATGAGGTCGGCCGCGCGCACGGTGGACAGGCGGTGGGCGATCACGACGGCGGTGCGCCCTTCGAGGGCCTCGTCGAGGGCTTCCTGGACGGCGGCCTCCGAGGTGGAGTCGAGGTGGGCGGTGGCCTCGTCGAGGATGACCACACGCTGGCGGGCCAGGAGCAGACGGGCGATGGTCAGGCGCTGGCGTTCGCCGCCGGAGAAGCGGTAGCCGCGTTCACCGACGACCGTCTCCAGCTGGTCGGGCAGGGCCGCCACCAAAGCGTCGAGGCGGGCGCGGCGCAGGACGTCCCAGATCTCTTCCTCGCTCGCGTCGGGACGGGCCAGGAGCAGGTTGGCGCGGACGGTGTCGTGGAAGAGGTGGCCGTCCTGGGTGACCATGCCCAGGGTCTCGCGCAGGGAGGCGGCGCTCAGGTCGCGTACGTCGACGCCGCCCACGCGCACGGTGCCGGCGTCGGTGTCGTAGAGGCGGGGCAGGAGCTGGGCGATCGTGGATTTCCCGGCGCCGGAGGAGCCGACGAGGGCGACCATCTGACCGGGTTCGGCGCGGAAGGAGACCTGGTGCAGGACGGGGGTGCCGCCGCGGGCATCGAGGGTGGCGACGTCCTCGAGGGAGGCGAGGGAGACCTTGTCGGCGGCCGGGTAGGCGAAGTCGACGCCGTCGAACTCCACCGACACCGGCCCCTCGGGCACGGCCCGGGCGTGGGGTTTTTCGGTGATCAGCGGCTTGAGGTCGAGGATCTCGAAGACCCGCTCGAAGCTGACCAGGGCGCTCATCACCTCGACGCGGGCGCCGGCGAGAGCGGTCAGCGGGGCGTAGAGGCGGGTCAGGAGCAGGGCGAGGGCGACGACGGCTCCGGGCTGGAGGTGGCCGCGCAGGGCGTAGAAGCCGCCCAGTCCGTAGACCAGGGCCAGGGCCAGGGCGGAGACGAGGGTGAGGGCGGTGATGAACACCGACTGGGTCATGGCGGTGCGGATGCCGATGTCGCGCACGCGCCGGGCCCGGGCGGCGAATTCGGCTGACTCGTCGGCGGGGCGGCCGAAGAGTTTGACGAGGGTGGCGCCGGGGGCGGAGAACCGCTCGGTCATCTGAGTGCTCATGTCGGCGTTGTGGCGGGCCGCTTCGCGCTGGAGGGCGGCCATGCGCGAGCCCATGCGGCGTGCGGGCACGACGAAGACGGGCAGCAGGAGGAGTGCGAGGAGGGTGATCCGCCAGGAGATGCCGAGCATCACGACGAGGGTCAGCAGCAGGGTGACGAGGTTGGAGACGACACCGGAGAGGGTGTTGCTGAAGGCGCGCTGCGCGCCGATGACGTCATTGTTCAGGCGGCTGACCAGGGCCCCGGTGCGGGTGCGGGTGAAGAAGGCGACGGGCATCTTCTGGACGTGGTCGAAGACCGCGGTGCGCAGGTCGAGGATGAGTCCCTCGCCCAGGGTGGCGGAGAGCCTGCGGGTGAGCAGGGCCAGGCCCGCCTCCGCCACGGCGATCACCGCGATGAGGGCGGCCAGGCGGGTGACCGCGCCGGTGTCCTCGCTCTTGACGATGGCGTCGACGACGCGGCCGGCCAGGACGGGGGTCGCCACCGCCAGGAGCGCGGTGACCACGCTGGCCAGCAGGAACCAGCCCAGCTGCCGGCGGTGCGGCCGCGCGAACGCGGCGATACGGGCCAGGCTCGCCCGCGAGAAGGGCCGCCGGTCCTGCTGGGCGTTCATCGCACTGTGCAGCGATGTCCACGCGGTGACTTCCATGTCCACGGGTTCCTCCGGGGTGTCGGTTCACCCCGAACGCTAGAACCTCAACCATGCTTGAGATCAAGTGGCGGCGGACGGCGGGTGACGAGCAGCCTGCCCCTGACGGGGTATCACCTCCCTTTCGCCTTCGATTCTTAGACGTGGACCCGCAGAGGCGGTTGCGATTCCCAGGCACACGGCAGGCCGCTAGGGGTGCGGTGCGGCCGTGGGGTGGTCAGTGGATGCCGGTGCGCCGGCCCTCCCAGAACCGGGTCCGCAGCTCACGGCGCAGGATCTTGCCGGTCGGGTTGCGCGGCAGGGCGTCGACGAAGCCGTAGCTCATCGGGATCTTGTAGTCGGCGATGGCGCCCTTCAGCGAGAGCATCAGCTGCCGCGGGCTGACCTCCTGCCCCTCCCGCAGCACCACGCACGCGTGCACCGCCTCACCCCAGGTCTCGTCCGGCACCCCGATCACCGCCGCCTCCGCCACCGCCGGATGACGCCCGAGCGCCTCCTCCACCTCGGTGGGATAGACGTTGGCCCCGGCGACGATGATGGTGTCCTTGACCCGGTCGCACAGGAACAGATAGCCGTCGGCGTCGAGATAACCGGCATCGCCCATGTGCAGCCAGCCGTCGACGACCGCCGCCGCGCTCGCCTCCTCGTTCTTCCAGTAGCCCAGCATCCGCGCCGGAGTGCGCACGCACACCTCGCCGGGCTCCCCCACCGCGGCCTCGCGCCCGTCCTCGGTGACGATCCGCACCTCCACCCCCGGGCAGGCGAGCCCCGTCGCCCTCAGCCGCGCCCCGCCCGGCACATGCTCCCCCGGCGGCAGCAACGCCACCGCGTTGCCGGCCTCCGTCGCCGAGTACGCCTGCACGAAATCCGCCCCGATCACCTCCAGACAGCGCGAGAGCAGCGCCTCCGAGATCGGCGACGCCCCGTAGACCACCTTGCGCAAAGAAGCGAAACTCTGCGCCGTGGCCGCAGGCTCGTCCAGCATCATCTGCAGCATGGCCGGCGCGACGAACGTCGTCGTCACCCCCGCCTCCCGGATCAGCCGGACCGCCTCCTGGCCGATGAAACTGCGCATCACCACATTCGTCACACCCGCCGCGAAACCCTGCATCGACCAGTTCAGCCCCGCCAGATGCAGACCCGACAGGCTGATCAGGCTCCTGTCCCCGGGCCGGAAGTCCACCCAGTCCAGGCCCCCCTGCCGCATGGACTCCCCCAGCGCGAAGAAACTGCGGTGCGCGATGACCGCCCCCTTCGGCGCCCCGGTCGTCCCACTGGTGTACACCTGCGCCACCGCGTCATCGGGGGTCGCGTCCACGGTGAGGTCCGTATCGAGGTGGCCGGTCTTCCACGCGGTGAAGCCCGCTCCCCGCTCCTGCTCCGAGTCCAGCGCCACCACCGTCCGCAGCGCCCCCAAATCCGGCCGCAGCCGGGCGAGGGTGTCGAGGAACTCGCGCTCGGCGAAGACCAGTGCGGTGTCGGAGTCGCGCAGGATGTGCTCGATCTCGGGGGCCGTCAGCCGCCAGTTGACGGGGACGAGAACGGTGCCGCTCTTGGCGCAGGCGAAGGCGATCTCGTAGTAGCGGGCGGACTCCTTGCCCAGGTAGGCCACCCGCGCGCCCCGCTCCAGGCCCGCGCCGAGGAGCGCGTGGGCGCTGCGGTTGCTCTCCCGGTGCAGCTCGCGGTAGCCGACTTCGGTGCCCTCGAAGCTGATGGCCGGGTGATCGGGGCGGCAGCGGGCGTGGTGGCCCGTGATGGCGTCAAGAGTGCACGGTCGGCTGTCGTTCATGCTCGCTCACAGGGAGAGGAAGGGAAGGAAGGGGGTGGGGTGGGGGCGGGTCAGTTCAGGGCTTCGACGGCGTCGGCGGCGGCGGTTGTGGTGGTGGGGAGTTGCTGGTCGATGGCGGCGGCCAGGAGGCGCGCGGTGGGGTGGGCGAACACCTCCGAGACCGGCAGCGTGATGCGCAGCGCGTTCTGCAGCGCCTCCCGCAGGTCCACCGCGCCCAGCGAGTCCAGACCCAGCTCGGAGAAGTTCGCCCCGGCCTCGACCTCGCAGGCGTCGTCGAAGCCGAGCGTTGCGGCCAGTACCTCGCGGACGAACCCGGTCAGCGCTTCGCGGCGTTCGTCCGCGGTGAGCGCGGCGAGCTGTTCGGGGGACGGCGGGAGCGGGGCAGCGGAGGTCGGGGCGCTGAGGGCGGGGGGCGGGGCGTCGGTGTCCCGCTCGGCCACCCCTGCCGCTGCCGCTGTCGGTGCCGGTGTCGGTGTCGGTGCCTGTGGTGTTGTCCTGCCGGTCAGCGGGAGCCAGTAGCGCTTGCGGTCGAAGGCGTAGGTGGGCAGGGCGACCTTGCGCCGGGTGCTGCCGCGGTGGAAGGCGGGCCAGGAGACCGGCAGGCCCTGCTCGTAGAGCCGTGACACCGCCTTGAGCAGCACGCTGTCGTCGCGTACGCCCGGCTGCAGGCTCGTCAGCCACACCTGGTCCTTCGCCGGCAGGCACCGCTTGGCCAGCGCCGAGAGCGTCCCCGCGGGGCCGATCTCGACGAAGACGTGCGGGCCACGGCGCTCGAGCGTGCGCATGCCGCCCATGAAGTCCACCGGCTCGGTCAGGTGCCGTACCCAGTACTCGGGGCGGGAGATCTGCCGCCAGCGGGCCGGCTCCCCGGTGAGGTTGGAGATGAAGGCCAGCTCCGGCTCACGGAATTCGACCGTCTGGAGCACCGCGCGGAACTCCTCGGCGATCTCGGCCATCAGCGGGGAGTGGAAGGCCTGCGAGACCGACAGCGGCTTGCACATCACGTCCTGCCGCCGCAGCTGGCCCACCAGTTCCTCCAGCGCCCGGCGGCCGCCGGAGACCACGACCTGCGAGGGGGCGTTGAGCGCGGCGATGGCCAGGTCCGGGTACTTCTCCACCAGCGGCGCCACCGTCTGCGCGTCCGCCCTGACCGCGGCCATCGCCCCGGGCGCCGGCACCGAGTCCATCAGCGCGGCCCGTACGGCCACCAGGCGCACCGCGTCGGGGAGGGAGAACAGCCCGGCGACCGTGGCGGCCACGATCTCGCCGAGACTGTGACCGATCATCGCGCTGGGCCGCACCCCCCACGACAGCCACAGCCTGGCCAGCGCGTACTCCAGGACGAACAGCGCGGGCTGGGTGTAGCGGGTGCGGTGGATCTCCTCGGCCGCCTCGCCACCGGCCTTGACCGCCGCACCGGACTTGCCGGTCTCGCCCGTCTTGCTGGTCTCACCCGTTTTGTCGGTCTCGCCGAACATCATCGCCTTGATCGAGCGGCCCAGATGCGGCGCGAACAGCTCGTCGCACTCGTCGACGACGGCACGGAAGACGTCATGGCGCCGGTAGAGACCGGCTCCCATGCCCACGTGCTGGCTGCCCTGCCCGGTGAACAGGAACGCCACCTTGCGCGGACCCCCGCCGTCCTTGCCCGGCCTGGTGGTGAGCGCGTCGAGCCCGTCGTCCAGCAGCCGCTCCAGACCCTCGCGGTCCTTGACCACACCGCTCAGACGGTGCGCGAAGTGCGCCCGGCCGACGTTCGCGGTGTAGCAGAGGTCCGCGACGTCGAGGCCGAGGTGCCGCCCCAGGAACTTCTGGTAACGCTCGATCTGGCCGGCCAGGGAACGCTCGCTCTTCGCGGACAGCGTGAACAGGCAGGCGGCCGAACCGCCGGAATCCGCACCCGAGCCGGCACCGGAGCCGGTGGCGGCGTCGGGGGCGGGGTCGGTGGCTGCGGCAGGGTCTGTAGCGGGGTCGGGGACGGGCGGGTGGGGGGCCTCTTCCAGGACCGCCGAGGCGATGGTGCCCGTGAAACCGAAGGAGTTCACCACCGCCCGCCGCGTCGGCGCCTGCCAGGGGCCGGCCTCGGCGGGCACCGTGACCGGCAACCTCTCCCACGGGATCCGCGTGGACGGCGTGGTGAAGCCCAGGTGGGGGAAGAAGGCGCCCTCGCGCATCTGCGCCACCGCCTTGACCACGCCCCCGATGCCCGCCGCCGCCTCCATGTGCCCGATGTTCGCCTTGTGCGAGCTGACCACCACCGGGCGCTGCGCGCTGTGGGAGGCGGCGAACACGTCGCTGATCGCCCCCATCTCGATGGGGTCGCCCAGCGGTGTGCCCGTTCCGTGGGCCTCGACGAACTGCACGTCCGAGCTCTGCAGCGCGCCGGCGGTCAGGGCGCGCCGCATCACCGTCTCCTGCGCCAGGCCGTTGGGTACGTACAGGCCGGCGCTCTCGCCGTCCTGCCCGACCGCGGTTCCCCGTACGAGGGCCAGCACGGTGTCCTTGTCCCGCTTGGCATCCGACATCCGTTTGAGGACCAGAACGCCGCAGCCCTCCGCGCGGCCGTAGCCGTCGGCGCTGTCGTCGAAGGTCTTGCAGCGCCCGTCGGGGGCCAGGGCCTCCAGGTCGCGGAAGAGCATGGTGGTGCGCGGGTGGTGGATGGCGTTCACTCCGCCGCACAGCGCGATGTCGCACTCCCCGCGCCGCAGGCCCTCCACCGCGTAGTGCAGCGCCACCAGCGAGGCCGAGCAGGCGGTGTCGATGCTGATGCTCGGCCCGCGCCAGCCCAGGAAGTACGACAGGCGGCCGCACACGCCCGCGTGCGAGACGCCGGGGGCGACGTTGCCGTCGAGCTCGTCGTAGCCGAGTCCTTCCAGCTCCATCGCGTAATCGATGTTGCTGGCCCCCATGTACACGCCGCCGTTGCCGCCCCGCAGCGCGGTGGGGTCGATGTTCGCGTGCTCCAGCGCCTCCCACGCGGTTTCCAGGACCAGGCGCTGCTGGGGGTCGATCCAGTTGGCGCCCTTGGGTGAGATGTTGAAGAACCGGGCGTCGAAGAGGTCGATACGGTCCAGGAAGCCGCCCGCCTGCGCGGAGCCGGCCTCCTTGGCGCCCCGGCCCGGGGCGAACGCGCCGGCCTCCCAGCGGTCGGTGGGGACCGGGACCGTCGCCGAGCTGCCGGCCCGCAGGAAGTCGGTGAACTCCTCGAGGGAGTTGTTGCCCCCGGGCAGGCGCAGTCCGATGCCGACCACGGCGATCGGTTCGTACTTCTCCAGCAGCAGCTTCTGGAGCAGTTCGCCTTGCCGGCGGATGGTGTCGGCGGATTCGGCCATGGTGCTCACCTCTCGTATAGGTCCTTCAGCGCGGCGTCCAGGAACGACGCGGCACCGGCATCCGCGGGCGTGGGCTCTGCGGGATCCGGTGCGGGTGCGGGCGCGTGGAAAAGGTCGGCGAGAAGACCCTCGGTGAGGTGTTCCAGCAGCTTCTCCAGGGTCGGGCTGTTGAAGAGCAGGTTCGCGTCCAGCTCCACGCTCAGCAGCTCTTCCAGGCGCTGCTTGAGGCGGGTGATGCTCAGCGAGGTCAGGCCCAGGTCGAAATAGCTCTGGTCCGCGGGGAGGTCTTCCTCGTCCGTCATCAGCAGGACCGCTCTGAACTCCCGCCTCACCAGGTCTTCGAGAGCGTCCCGGCGCTCGGGCCTGGCAAGATCCGACAGCATCGTCAAGGCCGGTGTGGCCGCCGCGTCCGGCCTTGGAAGCGTCATCCGGGATTCCTTCCCCTTTTTCCCCGGGCACGCCGGAGGGCATATCGGTGCCGGGAGATGTGTGGTGCGCAGAACTACTGCCGGCGGATTCCTTCGCGGAGTTACGCCGGATTCATCCAAGCAACCGGGGGGAAGGAGCGTCCAGGGCGTGGAAGGGGCCCGGCAGGCGGGTGTGGGTCCGGCGTCAGCACGGCATCAGGAGCGGGCGTCTGTGGCGTGGTGGTTGCCGGGGCCGGTGCCGGGAAAGCCGCGGACCCCGCTCACTGCTGGGGGCGTCGACGCCTCCGGTGTGAGCGGGGTCCGGGGAAAAAAGAGCCGGGCTCTTTTCCTTCTTGCTTGTCTACTGGGCGGCCGGGTCGACGTCCATGAACTGGTAGTCGATGCGGATGAGGCCGTCCGCGTCGAGGATGATGAACTCCGTGCCCACGGCCGCCACATCGCCGCCGCCGGCGGGCACCATGTGCCAGATGATCCGCACCGCGTCGTGGTTCTCGTGGTACTCGTGCACCTTGAAGGTGAAACCCTTCAGGATGAAGTCCTCATAAGCCTCGCGGATGGCCGCGTCCACCTGCTCGTGCCCGCGGTACTCCTCGCTCACGTTGGCGTAGTGGCCATCGCTCGCCCACAGTTCGCCGATCGCCTTCAGACGGCGGTCGGCGTCCGCCTCGTTCCACACCGCCGTGTAACGGGCAACGAAATCGGCAACCTTGCTCACGGAAATCTTCCTCCCACACAAGAAAAACTGATTACGGACATCGGCTGCCCACACACTGGCAGCGGGGATACGGGGCCGTCGATTACCTGGGAAGTAATCCACCGCCAGCACTGACGGCAGCTACGGCTGCGGCTGCGGCTGCTTGCGCCACTCGAGCACGGCGGTTCTGCGCTTGCCCTCGACCATTCCCGACCCCTCCAGGGTCAGATGGCCCGGGCGCAGGTCGGCGACCTCGCGGACCTGCTCGGTGCCGGCCCAGCCGGTGATCGGTGAGGTGACGCTGACGAGATGGACGGCCTGCCCGCCGGCCAGGCGCCACTTTCCCGCGTAGCCGACGGCGTCGGAAGCCCCTGGGGTGCTCGCGGTTCCCGAGGTGCGCATCATGTTCACCGACATGTGGCCGTCGGGGGTGTAGATGAGCAGTCCCCTGGGGTCCGGGCCCAGGGGTCCTTCCAGGCGGTTGCCGTCCTCGTCGCGTTCGTAGCAGGCGGCGAGAGTCCACGCTCCCACCAGGTCTTGGGCGTTCATGTCTGCTGGTCTCCGAAACGTCATGGGTCATCAAGGGCGGGCGGGGCGCGGGCCGGCGGCGGATTCCATGAGGTGGGTGGCCGCCAGGCTCCACTCCTCGAACGTCCGGCACTGACGGGCGAGCCCGGTCACCTGCTCGCAGGTCTCCCCCACCGGCACGTGCAGCGGGCTCTTGGGGTCCAGTGCCGCGCGGACCACGACATCGGCCACGGCGCCGGGATGCCCGCCGCCGGCGTCGTCGCAGGTGGCGCGCATGTACCGTTCGGCCCACGCGTGGTCCTGCGCGTAGGGGCCGTGGGGGTCGACGCTCTCCTGCCAGCGTCCGGCGAAGATCTGCGTGGGAACGTAGTCCGGTTCGACGCACACCACCCGGATGCCGAGCGGGCCCACTTCCATGGCCAGGCACTCGCTGGTGACGGACAGCGCGTGCTTGCTGGCCATGTAGAAGGCGTTGTACGGGATGCCGGGGACGAGGCCGGCCATGGAACCCACGTTGACGATCACCCCGTGGCCGCGTGCCCGCATGCCCGGCAGCACGGCGCGGGCCATGCGCACCGCGCCCCAGTAGTTGGTGTCCATCACTTCTTCGGCGCGCTGCGCCGCGATCGTCTCCACCGGTCCGGCGTGGGAGAGCCCCGCGTTGTTGACCAGGATGCCGACCGCGCCGTGCCGCTCCTCGACCGCGCGCACCGCGGCGGTGACCGACGCCTCCTGCCGTACGTCCAGTCGCAGGACCTCCAGCGGCAGGCCCTCCTCCCGTGCGGTCTCCAGCAGTGGGGTGGCCTTGGCGGTGTCCCGCATGGAGGCGTAGGTGAGGGTTCCCTGTCGGGCGAAGGCCAGAGCGCTGTGCATGCCGATGCCGCTGCTGCATCCGGTGACCAGTGCGACGGTCAATTCTGCTCCTGGGGTGTACGTAGCGGGCGAAGAGAGCTGACAGTGCGCGGCGGCTCGGGTGGCGCCGCGATGACAGGCCCGGCCCGGCCCGTGTCGGGGCAGGTGGGGGGAAATGTTGTTCCGGTGGCGCGGGTGGGCGGAGAGGGCAGGATTCGAACCTGCGAGGGCATGCACCCCGGCCGGGCGTGATGCCCGGCCCCCGTTGGGCCGCTACGGGAACCTCTCCTTGATCCGGGTTCCGGGGTTTTCCGGAGCCGTTCACGAGAACCACTATGCCGCATGCTTCTGATGTTCTGCTGACGTCCGGCTGACGATGCGAAATGCGGGTGCGGAATGCGGGTGTGGGTAAGGGTTTTCGGCGGGCTGTCCCGGGCTGGCGGGCTGTATTCCGCAATTACTAGGTGAGTCATCGCATCTGCCGGTCACGCGCTGGTACTGTCCCGGCAAAATTTTGATGCTTCGCATCCTTCGACGGAGGCTTGATGAGTTACGGCACGGCACAGGCCGCGGGCCGCTGGTTCCACTCGGGCGCGCTGCGCCCGGACGCGGCCGTCCGGTTGTTCGTCCTCCCCCACGCCGGCGGGTCGGCTGCTTCGTACGCGCGGTGGGCGTCGTTGTTCGACGCCGGGGTGGACGTGCAGATCGTGCAGCTTCCCGGCCGCCAGGACCGCAGGGGTGAGGTGCCGTTCACCGAAGTGGGGGCGGCGGTGGAGGCGTTGTACGACGCGGTGGAGGCCGAATGGGACGGGCGGCCGTTCGCGTTCTTCGGGCACAGCATGGGTGCGCTGCTCGCCTACCGGCTGACGGTGGCGATGCAGGCCGAGGGCGGTCCGGGGCCGTGTCTGCTGGCGGTCTCCGGCTGGGCCGGGACCGCGCACCGGGCCGGCCCGGTCGCGGTCGGGGAGTTGTCGGACGAGGAATTCCTGGATCAGGTCGGGCAGTTCGGGGGGCTGCCGCCGGAGGTCGCGCGGAACGCGGAGCTGCGTGAGCTGGTCCTGCCCGCCCTGCGCGCGGACTTCTGTCTGCTGAGCGATTACCGCGACGACCAGGCCCGCGTCTCGTGTCCTGTCGTGGCCTACAGCGGGAGCGGTGATGCGCTGCTGGCCGGGGGCGCCATGGGCGGCTGGTCGGGGCTCAGTGAGGACTTTCTCGGGCTGAGTGAATTCCCCGGAACGCACTTCTACCTCTACGAACACGCCCTGCCCCTCGCGGCGGACCTGGGCCGGCACCTGCGGCGGTGCGCCGCCGGCACAGCAGGATAAGAGAGAGGGGGGGTGGTGTTGTGGGGTTTGCGCCCTGATGGGGCGCTGACGTGAGGCTGACCGAATTCGGCGCCCGGCGGGAACAGACTTCACCGGCGGCCATCAACCGGTGTTAACTGAGCCCCGATTCACCAGAAGCCGCGGGCATTCCTTTTTCACTTCACGCCATCCGGGCATCGCGGCACTTCATATTCGCTTTGGTGCACGCCGGGTGTGCGAACCTCGGAAGGGACACAGCCGAAAGCATGAATTCGTCGACCGGGGCCTGCCCGGATCATGTGAGGACCGGCCCCTCCACAACCGGCGCAGGCATTCTCACCTACCCCTCCTACGTGGGTGGCCGCGACATCCCATCGGACGCGCACGTCTACACGGTCACGACCTCCTCGATCCTGGACGACGTCTTCGAGAGCCTGACGCTCAAGCGCAAGCTGGAGCGCGGCACCGCCGACGTCCCGGCCGCCGCCGGCTTCGTCGTCGGCCGGTGCGCGGTCGCCGAAGCCCCCCTGGTCGCCGAGGCCACCGAGGCCGCGGCCGCCGCGGCCCCGTTGTGGGCGCGGCGGCCGTTGCGGGAGCGGATGGCGCTGGGTGAGGGCATCAGGCGGCGGTTACGGCAGCGGCACGCGGAGTTCGTCGAGCTGCTCACCGCCGAGGGCACCCCCCGCTCGCTCGCCGAGTGGCAGGTCGCCGGCCTGCTGGAGATCTTCAGCGAGCAGACGCTGGGCTGGTGCGCGGCGCAGATGCGGCAGGAGATCGACTACGGCGGGCGCCGGATGCTGCTGCGGCGCGTCCCCGACGGCGTGGTGGCGGTCAACCCGCCGCAGAACGCGCCGGCCAGCAGTGCCCTGTTCGGCATCCTTCCCCTGCTGGCGGGCAACACCGTCGTGCTCAGGGCGCCGCGCAGCGCACCGCTGGGCGTGATGTTCGCGATGCGTGAGCTGGTGGTGCCGGCCCTGGAGGAGATCGGTGCGCCGGCGGGCACACTCAATGTGTTCTGCGCCCGGCCCGGCCCGGTCATCCAGCACTGGCTGGACAGCCCGCACGTGCGCGACATCTTCTACACCGGCGGCGTGAGCCGGGGCCTTGAGCTGGAGCGCGAGTGCGTGGCCCGCGGCAAGAAGCCGGTCCTGGAACTGGCCGGCAACGACTGCGTGCTGGTGTGGCGCGACGCGGACCTGGACGCGGCCACCGAGGCCATCAGCGAGTGCTTCTTCGGCTCCGGGCAGATCTGCATGGTGCCCAACCAGGTACTGGTCCACCCGGACGTCGCCGACGAGCTGCTGGAGCGCCTGCGGCTGGCCGCGGCGATGATCCGGCCCGGGCTGCCCGAGGACCCCGGGGCGCTGCTGTCGCCGGTGCTGCGCAGCGAGCGGTTCTTCGACTACGTACGCGACGCGCTGGACAAGGGCGCGAAGGTGGTCCACGGGGCGCGGCGGCTGGAGACCGACGGCACCGCCTCCGACACGGGGCTGTTCCTGGAGCCGACCGTGCTGCGCGTGGACGGGCTGCGCGGGTGCCGGGAGATCGAGGCGGTGCGGGAGGAGACGTTCTTCCCGCTGCTGCCCGTGGTGGTGCCCGAGCCGGGTCCGGACGGCGAGGTGCTCGCGGCGATGCTCGGCTACGTCAACGACAACCCCTACGGGCTGCGGAACTCCCTGTGGGCCGGCGATACGGGGGTGATCGAGGCGTTCGTGGAGCAGGTCGGCAACGGCGGGCTGCTCAAGGTCAACGACTCCCACATCGGGTTCCTGCCCTACATGCCCACCCACGGTGGCACCGGCCGCACCGGCGGGGCGTTCGGCGAGGCCAACTTCCCCATGCTGCGCACCACGCACCTGCAAGGGGTGTCCATCGCCGGCGGGTCGGTACGGCCGCGGGAGGCGGTGTTCGGTTCGTACGCCGAACTCCTCAAGGGCGACGGCGCGGCGAGCAGTGACGGCGGGGTAAGCGGCGGTGGCGGGGCGAGCGGTGACGGCGGGACGAGCGGTAACAGCGGGGCGAGCGGTGACGGCGCGGTAAGCGGTGACGGGCGAGATGGTGCTGCGGGCCGGGCGTTCGCGGCGGAGAGGTAAGAGGGAGCGAGCCATGCGGTTCATGCAAGCCGACCGACAGACATGTGACCGGCTTCTGCCGGGGCTGCGCGCCGAGCTGGAAGGGCTGCCGCTGGCGGCCCTGGAGGCCGAGGGCGGCCCGGCGATGGAGCTGTTCCGAGCCCACGGCGGGTCGAACCTGCTGGTACCCAAGGCCTACGGGGGCCTGGATGCCGACGCGCTGGAAGCCACCCGGGTGGTGCGGGTCCTCGGTTCCCTCTCGCCGTCGCTGGCGGTGGCCACCGCCATGCACCACTTCTCCATCGGCACGCTCTTCGGTATCGCGGACACCTTCGCCAAGGACACCGACCTGGACGGCCTGCTGCTCGAGCGGGTCGCCGGGGAACGGATGCTGGTGGCGTCCGGGTTCGCCGAGGGCCGCAGCGGCCAGGGCATTCTCAGCCCCACCATGGAAGCGGTCCCCGTCGAGGGCGGCTACCTGCTCAACGGGTCGAAGAAACCGTGCAGCCTGTCGAAGTCGATGGACCTGCTCACAGCGAGCGTGGGCATGCGCCAGGCCGACGGATCGGTGGAGATGGGCTTCCTGCTGCTGCCCGCCACCACCCCCGGCATCAGCGTCCACCCGTTCTGGTCGAACCCCGCACTGGCGGGCGCCCAGAGCAACGAGGTGCGCCTGACGGACGTCTTCGTCACCGACAGCCAGATCCTCAAGCCCCCGGCCGAGTACGCCCAGGCCCTGAGCGAACTGCAGGAAGTCGGCCTGATCTGGTTCCAGATGATCACCTGCGCGGCCTATACGGGCGTGGTCAGCGCCCTGGTGGAACAAGTGCTGCTACGGAGCCGGGCCAGCGCGGACCGACGGGCCGCGGTCGCGGTGCGCGTGGAGAGCGCGGCCGCACTGACCGAAGGCCTGGCCCGGCGGGTGATGGACGGCGACACCGGCAACGACGGCCTGGCCGCCGCCCTGGTGACCCGCTACACCGTCAAGGACCTGCTCGCCGCCACCGTCACCGAGGCCGTCGAGCTGCTCGGCGGCATGTCCTACATCTCCTCCGGCGACGTCTCCTACCTGGCCACCGCCTCACACGCACTGGCCTTCCACCCGCCCTCACGCGGCGGCATGACCGACGCACTGCTCGACTACTACGCCGGCCAGCCACTGGTCGTGGCATGAAACGCCCGGTGTCGAATACCGGCTCGCGTCCACACTCGCATCCCAGCTCGCATCCCCGCTCGCATGCCAGCTCGTGTCCCAGTTCGCGTCTCAGGAGGTACAGGCGATGACCACCACGACCGGAACCACGACCACAGCCGCGGCTACGGCTGCGGCTGCGGCCACATCCGCGGGTGCGGGTGCGGGTGGTGAGGGGGCGCGGGTGCGTGCGCTGACCACGCGCTACCGCACGTATTTGAGCAAGGGCCGGGCCTCGCTCGGTGAGATGTTCGGCGGGGACGTCGAGGACTCCTCGGACGGGGCCTGGCTGCAGACCGCTGCCGGGCGGCGGATCCTCAACTGCGGCGGCTACGGCGTGTTCCTGATGGGCGCCCGCCACCCCCGGGTCCTGGCCGAGGTCAGACGCCAGCTGGAGACCAACCCGGTGGCCACCCGCCTGCTGCTGGAACCGGAAGTCGTCGACGCGGCCGAGGCCCTGGTGGCCGTGGCCCCCGCGGGCCTGCAGAAGGTGCACTTCGCCGGCGGCGGCGCGGAAGCCGTCGAGGCCGCCATCAAACTCGCCCGGGCCCAGGGCAGACGACACCTGGTGTCCATGGAAGGCGGCTACCACGGCAAGACCATGGGCGCCCTCAGCGTCACCGCCAAGGACACCTTCCAGGCCCCCTTCCAGCCCCTGCTGCCCGGCGTGTCCCGGGTCCCCTACGGCGACGCCGGCGCCCTGGAGAGCGTACTGGCCCGCCACGAGGGCGAGGCCTGCGTCATCGTCGAACCCGTACAGGGCGAGGCCGGCGTCATCGTCCCGCCCGCCGGCTACCTGCACCAGGTACAGCAGCTGTGCCGCCGCTACGGGGCGCTGTTCGTCCTGGACGAGATCCAGACGGGCCTGGGGCGCCTGGGCCACTGGTGGGGCGCGGATGCCGAGGGCGTGCGTCCCGACGTGCTGCTGGTCGGCAAGGCCCTCAGCGGCGGCATCGTGCCCGTCTCCGCGATGGTGGCCACCGCCGAGGCGTTCCGCCCCTTCGACAAAGACCCCTTCATCCACACCTCCACCTTCTCCTGCAACCCGCTGGCCATGGCCGCCGCCAAGGGCGCGCTCGCCGCGATCGGCGAGGACCGCCTGGTCGAGCGGGCGGCCGAGCTCGGACAGCTGCTGCGCAGCGAGATCGAACGCATCGCCCGGCACGTCCTGGGCGACCGGGTGCTGGAGGTCCGCGGGGCCGGACTGCTCATCGGTATCGAGTTCACCGTGCCCGGCATGGCCGGTGACCTGCTGCTGGAGCTGATCGGCGCGGGAGTGCTGGGCAACCACTCCCTGAACTCCGCGACCGTCATGCGCCTGACCCCGCCGGCCATCCTCACCCCCACCGACGTCACCTTCCTGCTCGACGCCTTCGAACGCGCGGCCCGCGCCGTCCTGAACTAGCAACCCCGAGCGTTCGGCCCGCTCTGCGCCCCGCCCCCACTGAAGGAGCCTTCACCAGCCGTGCGAAGCATCCATCTCTGTGTCGACATCACCACCGACGACGCGGCGACCGCCTTCGGGCAGATCGCCGACTTCACCCGATTCCCCTCCATGGCCGAGGACGTGCACGCCGTCGAGACCGTGCCCGGCACGCCCCGGCACAGCGACTGGGAGGTCAACTTCCGGCGCGGCATCATGCGCTGGACCGAGGCCGAGAGCCTCGACCCCACGCGCCTGCGCATCGATTTCGACCAGACCGACGGCGACTTCGAGGAGTTCCGCGGCAGCTGGCAGCTGGCCCCCGGCCCGCTGGGCGCGCAGGTCCGTTTCGAGGTGACCTACGACTTCGGCATCGAGAGCCTGGTCGGGATCATGGACCCCATCGCCGAGCGCGTCATCAAACGGGCCATCTGCTCCGTGCTGGCCGGACTGTTCACCACCATCTCCGTACGCGAGGGCGGCGAGGCCCTGCACGACCTGGCAGAGGCCCAGGCGCAGGTGCTGCCGGCCCAGGGCAGGTGAAGGGGGTCCGATGGATGCGCTCAACCATTTCGAGACGCCGGCCACCTACCGGCTGATCCGGCTGGAGTACCTCGCCGGCCTGGGGGCGGCCTTCTACCTCCTGTTCACCCACCTCTCCGACGTCAACTGGTGGGCTTTTGCCGCCCTGTTCCTCTACATCGACCTGATCGGCTACATCCCCGGCGCGATCGCCTACCGGCGCAGCGCCACGCAGCGGATCCCGAAGGTCTACTACGTGCTCTACAACGTCATGCACAGCCTGGCCACCCAGGCCGCGGTGGCGGTGGTGTGGGTGTGGGCGGGCGGGCCGGTGTGGTCGCTGCTGGCGCTGGCGATCCATCTCTTCGGTGACCGGGCGCTGTTCGGCAACTTCCTCAAGCCCTTCGGTCTCGGTTTCGAGCCGGTCGCCCACCCCGGTTTCGCGCAGCTGCAGCGCGAGGTGGCCTGCGCCCCCGAGGCGGCGTCCGCGGCGTCCGCTCCGGGCCGGCGGGCCGCGCTGTCGTGACCACCGGCACGCGGGGCGCGGCCGGCGGCCGGGGCGTGATTGCCGCGGCCGGCAGCGGCGAAGGCGAGGAAGGGACGGGCGGCGGCCTGAAGACGGTGATGCCGGCGGCGGAGGTAGTACCGGGTGAGGCGGTGTTGCCGGGTGCAGAGGTAGTGGCGGGTGCGGGTGCGGGGGTGGTGGCGGGTGAGGCGGTGTGGTCGGCCGCGGGGCGCTTCGCCACGGGGGTGTGCGTGGTGACCGCGGGCAGCGGGCCGGCGGTGCACGGCAGCACCGCGAGCACGTTCACCTTCATCTCCCGCCGGCCGCCGCTGGTGGCGCTCTCCCTGCGGCACGGCAGCCACCTGCTCGCGCTGATCGCCGAGCACCGGGACTTCGGCATCAATGTGCTCTCCAGCCGGCAGGCCGCCCTCGCCCGGCACTTCGCCAGCCGTAAGCGCGCCATGGGCACCCGCCAGTTCGACGGTGTCGGCTGGGCCCCGGCCGCCGGCGGGCTGCCCCGGCTGGCGGGCACGGTGTGCTGGCTGCACTGCCGGGCGCAGCGCCTGATCCCGGCGGGGGACCACGAGATCGTTCTGGCGGAGGTGGCTTCCGTCGCCGAGGCGGGCGGCAGCCCGCTGCTGTATTTCGCCGGTGCGCTGCATCCGGGAAGCATTCCAAGCGACAAGGAGTGAATTGATCATGACGATGCCGGTTCCGCGGGAAGCGGACTGGGACCTGGCCCCGGGTCTGCTCGAGGGGGCCATGGATCTGGAGCTGACCGCCGAGCAGTGCGATCTGCGGTACTGGCTGCAGGCGGCGGTGCAGGGCACCTTACGGGGCCGCCCCGACGGTCACGACCCGCGACTGACGGTCGGTCCGCACATGCTTCGGGGGCCGTTCTTCGACGCCATCGCCCAGGAGTACGCCTTCCGGTCGCTGGCGGAGGAGAAGGCCACGCGGGTGCTGTCGTTCCTGGTCGCCAATGCCCCCGATGTCGCCTCGATGGAGTTCTACGCCACCCAGCTCCTCGATGAGTGCCGTCATTCGATGGTCTTCCGCAACCATCTCCTGGCCCTCGGTGTTCCCGCGCAGCGGCTGACACAGGCCGTGCAGGACTTCGCCGACCCCTACCGCACCTCGGTCCTCGAGCCGCTGGAACAGCGCTGTCTTGAGGTGATGCGCGATGAGCGGGACTTCATCGGTGGTGTGGTGATGATGACGGTCATCCTGGAGGGCGCGCTGGCGCCGGCGGCCGAGCTGAGCGAACGCAAGTGGCGGCCGCTGGACCCGGCCGCGGCCGAGATCGACAAGGGCGCCGGCATCGATGAGATCCGGCACCTGACCGTCGGTGCCTGGATCGGCCGGGAATACCTGCGGGAACACCCCGGGGAGCGGGACCGGGTGGTGAAGATGATCCGGGACGGGATGCGGCTGTGGGACGAGCTGCCCACCCATCAGATGGTCTACGACCGTGAAGTGCGCTTCCAGGAAGGCCTGGAGCTGCACCGGGACATCGTGGGGGACTACGAGATCTGGCCCGGCCGCCGGCTCATCGACACCACCCCCAAGGAGCGGCAGGACACCGCCGACCGGTGGTCGGACGAGATGAAGACCAAGCGGCTTGTCTACATGGGTCTCGAGGAGGCCCTTCGATGACCGACACCCACCACCCCCCCCACCCCCACCACCCCCACCACCCGCAAGCCCAGCAGGCGCCGCAGGCTCCGCAGGCGCCGGCCCGGGTGCCGGACGTGGGCGTGGGCGTGGGGGTGGGGGGTGGGCGGGGGCCGGCCGCGGTGGTGTGCGGGCTGGGGGCGTACCTGCCGCCCAGGGTGATCACCAACGACGAGCTCGCGCAACACCTGGGCACCTCCGACGAATGGATCCGCAGCCGGACCGGGATCCGCCGGCGTCATGTCATCGCGCCGGGCAGCGCCACCTCCACCCTCGCCGTCGAGGCCGCCCGCCGGGCGCTGAAGTCAGCGCGGTGCGAGCGGGCGGACGCAGTGATCGTGGCGACGAGCACCCCGGACCGGCCCTGCCCGGCCACCGCCCCCGAAGTCGCCTCCCGCCTGGGACTGGCCGGCGTCGCGGCCTTCGACCTCGGGGCGGTGTGCGCGGGCTTCGTCTACGCCCTGGCGGCCGGTGCGGGGCTGATCGGTGCGGGTGTCGCGACGCGGGTGCTGGTCATCGGCGCGGATACCTTCTCCACCATCTGCGACCCGGCGGACCGCACGACACGGGCGGTCTTCGGTGACGGGGCGGGGGCGGTGGTCCTGCGCCGCGGCGAGCACGGGGAACCGGGCGCGCTCGGCCCGTTCGATCTGGGCAGCGACGGGGAACTGGCCGACCTGATCACCGTGCCGGCGGGCGGTTCACGCCAGCGCGCCCACGGCCTGCCGGCACCGGCGGCGGACCACTACTTCGCCATGCAGGGCAAGCCCGTCTTCATGCAGGCCGTCCTGCGGATGACCGAGTCCGCCCAGCGGGTCCTTGACCGTGCGGGGTGGGATGTCGGGGAAGTCGACCGGTTCGTGGGACACCAGGCCAACGCGCGGATCCTGACCGCGCTGGGCGAACGCCTGGGCCTGCCCGAGCAGCGGATCGTCAGCAACATCGACCGGGTCGGGAACACCGCCGCCGCCTCGATCCCCCTCGCCCTCGCCGACGGCGACCTACGGGCGGGCCACAAAGTCCTGCTCACCTCGTTCGGCGGGGGCCTGGCCTGGGGCTCGACCGTCCTGCACTGGCCGGACCTCACCCCCCACTGACCACCAGACAACCAGCACCAGAAACCAGCACCGGGCAGCACCAGGCAGCACCAGGCAGCACCAGGCAGCACCAGGCAGCACCAGCACTACCGATATCGATCACGCTAGGAGTGTTTTTTCGATGAGTACTGTTACGGACCAGGTCGCCACCCTGCTCGCCGACCGGTTCGGCGTCGAGGCCGGGGAAGCGCGTGCGGACGCCAGGATGCGCGACCTCGACCTCGATTCCCTGACCCTCGTGGAGTTCGCGCTGGTCGCCGAGAAGGAGTTCGGGGTGAAGCTGGCGGAGGACGAGGTCAACCTGGACCACACCATCGGTGATGTCGCCACCCTGATCGACACCAAGCTCAGCGAGAACAAGGCCCTCCAGTGAGGACCGGCCCCCAGGACAGCCCCCAGGCCGGTCCTCAGGCCGGCTCCCAGGCCGGTCCTCAGGCCGGCTCCCAGGCCGGTCCTCAGGCCGGTCCTCAGCCAGGTCTTCAGGGTGGCTCCCGGGCCACCCCGGGGGGTGGCCCGGGGGGTGGCCGGGGTGGTCGCTGCGATATCGCGGTGACCGGTCTGGGTCTGGTGACGGCGGCCGGGACCGGTGTCGCAGCGAACTGGGCCCGGGTCAAGGCCGCGGAACCCACCGCGGCCACCGACCCCCGCCTGGCCGGCCTTCTCGTCGACATCGCCTGCCCCGTCACCGGCTTCGACCCCGACCGGGAACTGGGCCGGCGTACCGCCTGGCGCCTGGACCGGTACGTCCAACTCGCCCTGGTCGCCGCCCGTGAAGCGCTCCGCGACAGCGGCCTGGACCCCCAGGCGTGGGACGGTGCCCGGGTGGGGGTCGTCCTGGGCAATGCCCTGGGCGGCACCACCACCTACGAAACCCAGATACGCAACCTGATCCAGGACGGCCCCGACCAGGTCTCCCCCATGCTCGTGCCCATGGCGGCCATCAACATGGTCTCCGGCCAGGTCGCCATGGACTGCGGCGCCCGGGGCCCCAACCTGGTCACCGCCACCGCGTGCGCTTCGGGAACCACCGCGATCGGCACCGCACGCGACCTGCTGCGCTCGGGCGCCTGCGACGTGGTCATCACCGGTGGCACCGAGGCCAGTCTGACCCCGGCCATCGTCTCCGCCTTCGCCCGCATGGGCGCACTGTCCCGACATACCGGCGACCCGGCGGGCGCGTCGAGACCGTTCGACGCCGGGCGGGACGGTTTCGTCATCGCCGAAGGCGCGGGCGTACTCGTCCTGGAACGCCTGACCGACGCCAGAGCCCGCGGCGCGCGTGTGCGGGCGTGCCTGAGCGGCTACGGGGCGTCCGCCGACGCCTACCACGCCACCGCCCCCGACCCGGAAGGCACCGGGGCGCAGCAGGCGATCGTCGCCGCGCTCGCGGACGCGGGGATCGGGCCGGACGAGATCGATCACGTCAACGCCCATGGCACCTCGACACCGCTCAACGATGTCATCGAGGCCCGTGTCCTGAACCGTGTGCTGGGCTGGCGGGCCGCGGTGACCTCGACCAAAGGCGTGACGGGCCACTGCCTGGGAGCGGCGGGGGCCATCGAGGCCGCCTACACCGTCCTGGCCATCGAGACCGGTCTCGTGCCACCCACCGCCAACCTCGACAGCCTCGATGCGGCCATCGATATCGACGTGGTCAGCAAAACGCCCCGGGAGATGTGTATCGAAGCGGCGATGAGCAACTCCTTCGGCTTCGGCGGACAAAACGCGGTCCTGGTCTTCACCAAAGCCTGACCCCAGACACGACCCCGGACACGACCCCGGACACGACCCCGGGCAGGGGGCCGGGCAAGGGGCCGGGCCCAAGCAGGGCAGGGGCCGGGCAAGGGCCAGGCCGAGGCCGGACCCGATCCGGACAGGGGCCAGGCAAGGGCCAGGCCGAGGCCGGACCCGATCCGGACAGGGCCGCGCCCGATCCGGACAGGGGCCAGGCGAAGGCCGGGCAGGGCCAGGCCGGGGCCGAGCCCGATCCGGACAGAGGCCGGGCAAGGGCCGGGCCCGATCCGGACAGAGGCCAGGCCTGCGGGGCAGGGGCCAGGCCTGATCCGGGCAGGAGCCGGGCCCGATCCGGGCCTAAGCAGGGCCGGGCCCGATCCGGGCAGGAGCCGGGCGAGGGCCGAGCCTGAGCAGGACCGAGGCCGAGCCTGAGCCAGGCAAGGGCCGAGCCTGAGCAGGACCGAGGCCGAGCCTGAGCAGGACCGAGGCCGAGCCTGAGCAGGACCGAGGCCGGGGCTGCAGGGCTGGGGCCGGGGCTGCAGGGCTGGGGCCGGGGCTGCAGGGCTGGGGCCGGGGCTGCAGGGCTGGGGCTGCGGGGCAGGGATGTTCGCCGGCACGGGAGTTGAAGGTGCCCCCAGGGTGGGGCACCCTCACCTCTGCCCCACCCCAGGCCAGGCCCCCAGGCCGCGCCCCGGCCAGGCCCCTGAGCCAGGCCCCTGGGCCAGGCCCCTGAGCCAGGCCCCTGAGCCAGGCCTGCGGGCGGGGATGTTCGCCGGCGCGGGAGTTGAGGGTGCCCCCTAGGGTGGGGGCACCCTCACGTCTGCCCCGCCCCCAGGCCCCGCCCCCAGGCCCCGCCCCCGGGCCGGGCCCCCAGGCCGGGCCCCCAGGCCGGGCCCCCAGGCCGGGCCCCCAGGCCGGGCCCCCGGGGGCGGTTTGGTGTGTCAGGGCGGTGTCAACGGAAAGTCAGGGCTGGCTGGCAGCATGGTCCCTGCCCGGCAACCGATGGCAGGCCGGGGCGGACGGACGGCACATGGAGAGGCGCCCGGAGCGGTTCAACGGAGACCAGAACCCACCCATCACTTCCGGACCCGACCGGTCAGGTCCGGTCGGGTCAAGTCCGGTCGGGTCCGGTCGGGTCCGGTCGGACCGGACCGGGTCCTTGAGGTCTTCGCAGGTTCACTTCCTGCCCTCTCCGCCACCACGCACCCTTCATCCACCTCGTCCCCTGAGAGCGTGCAGGATGACCACAGCGACACCCATCACCACCAGCCTCGAGACGGTCCACCAAGCGATCGCCGAGCACGGTGACAACCCCAGCGGATTCCTCGCCCTCAGCAGCGGGAACTCCTACTTCCGCGTACCCGACGTCCCCGGCGTGATCGTCTACCGGACCTCCGGGCCCTACCTCGTCCAGTTCGGCGGCCCCTTCGCCCCCGCCGACCACGCACCAGAACTCCTCGAACGCTTCCTGGACTACGCCGCCGAACACAACCGCGGCATCGTCTCCATCCAGGTCCAGGAAAACGAAACACACCTCTACACCGAGCAAGGCTTCACCGTGAACCAGATCGGCGCGTCCTACGCGCTCGACCTCCAACAGTTCACCCTGCGCGGCACCCGCTTCATGCAACTACGCAACAAAATCGCCCGCGCCGCCCGCGCCGGCCTCACCGTCATCGAAGGCCGCCTAGAGGAATGGGCCGACAGCGTAGCCGCCGTGGACACGGCATGGCTCGGCAGCAAAGGCGAACACACCAAAACACTGGAATTCCTCGTCGGCGAGTGCGGAGGCCCCGCACAAACCCACAGAAGACTCTTCATCGGCCTCATCAACGGCAAAGCAGTCGGCTACATCTCCTACTCCCCCGCCCACGGCACCCGACCCGGCTGGCTCCACGACCTCAGCCGCAGACTCCCCGGCGACACCCCCGGCATCATGGAAGCCATCAACAAACACGCCATCGACACCTTCCAAACAGAAAACACCGACTGGCTCCACTTCGGCTTCACCCCCTTCACCAGCCTCAACCCCGACCACGAAACCCCCAACTCCAGCCCCGCCTTCACCTGGCTCATGCACTGGCTCAGCGAAAACGGCAACGCCGTCTACCCAGCCCAAAGCCAGCTCGCCTACAAACACAAATGGGGCCCACACCTCGCACTACCCGAATACATCGCCTTCTGGGGCCCAGCCCAAACCAGCGCCCTCATCCACACCTTCAAAGCATCCAACGCCATCTAACACCCAACACCACAACACACCCGCCAGGAACACATAAGAACGGCAACGGGAACGGGGAAGGGGTCTGGCGGTGGTTCACCGCCAGACCCCTTTACGCATACACGGGCACGTACACGCTGATCGTGCCGGCGAGGTCGGGGATCGGGGTGGTACCGGTGCCAAGGCGGCAAGCCGCATGCCGCATGACCGTGCGTGGCCTCCCCCCTGCCCGCCACCATCCGCACCCTCACCGTCGCGCAGTTGAACACCCCACCGACGCTCCCACCCACGAAGCACCGAACAGCAGCGCGTGACGGCGTCATCGGCACAGGCCGGAATCAGCCATATCGGGCACCCGCGCCATCGCGTACCGGTTCGCGGTCGGAACAAATCCCCCGAAGCGCCGCGACATACCCGCCTACCATGCCACCGCATGTGAAATTCCCTACAGCCCGGACCATGTGAACTACGCATCTGTTATGGCCCCTCCGGGGCCCTGACCTGCGAAGAAACAAACGTTGACAGTCGTTGACAGCCATCGCGACGTCGATCTAGGTTCGTTGTCGGCCGAGCTCAGCCGCTCGGGCGCAGACATTGACAGTTGGGGGACTGGGGCTGCATGAGTACGTTGATTCTGCCTGCGTCTGATATCGCCAGGATCGTGCAACTCGTCGGCCGCGATGCACTGATGGACCGGATGATCGACCGAATGGCATCCGGAATGGCCGCACTGGGGCGCGGTGAAGTCGCTCCGACACCGCCGCGAGGCGGATTCACCCGGGACTCCGCCGGCATCGGCGTCATCGAATGGATGCCGCACCACGAACCCGGCAAGGGCATGACGCTCAAGACCGTGGGATACACCCCGGCCAATCCTCTGCACCATGAACTGCCCACCATTTTGGGCACGGTGACCCGCTTCGACGATGCCACCGGCCGACTGGTGGCGCTCGCGGACGGTGTGGTTCCCACGGCGATCCGGACCGGGGCCATGTCCGCGGTGGCGAGCCGGCTGCTGGCCCGTCCGGACAGTGCGACCGTCGGTCTGATCGGCGCCGGCGCCCAGTCCGTCACACAACTGCACGCCCTTACACGGGTGTTCGACGTGCGCCGGGTCCTGGTGTCCGACATCGAGCCCGAGCACGCGGCGACGTTCGCCCGCCGGGTCGCCTTCCTCGGCCGGGACCTCGAGATCGAGCTGGTCACAGCCTCGACCGTGGCCGCCGAGTCCGACATCATCTGCACCGCCACCACGGTGGGCGTCGGCGAAGGCCCCGTCCTTCCCGACACCGCCATGCGCGAGCACGTGCACGTGAACGCGGTCGGCGCCGACCTGCCGGGGAAGACCGAGCTCCCGATCGGGCTGCTCACCCGTTCGCTCGTCACCTACGACCACTTGGCGCAGTCCCGCGTCGAGGGCGAGTGCCAGCAGCTGCCCGAGGACGCCGTCGGCCCCGCGCTGGCCTCGTTCTGTGCCGATCCCGGTTCGGCCGTTGCCTGGCGTGGGCGCAGCACGGTATTCGACTCCACCGGTTTCGCCTTCGAGGACCACTTGGCCCTCGATCTCTTCCTTGAACTCGCCATCGAATACGGGCTCGGCCACACCGTCGAGGTGGAATACCACCCGGTCGACAGCCTCGACCCGTATCCGCCGCTCGTCGGTGCCGATTCCGCCGCGGGTGCTCCCGCGCGTTCCGTGGTGCCGGCCACCGCGGCTTGACCGGATCAATCAGCAGCATTCGCCGGGGGCTTGTCTCGCCGGCCATCCAGAGAAGGCTGAACAATGGGGCACGCAGGCATGCCTAAAACCGGTGGGCTCGGCGCGGCGATGAGCAATCTCTTCGAGCGGACGCGCCGTAAGGAACAACCCACCGGAGTTGTTCCCGTCGGAAGAGACCGGACCCTCAAGGCGTCGTTCGCACAACAGCGACTGTGGTTTCTCGACCAACTGGAGCCGGGCAACGCCTCGTACAACATCCCGCTCGCGATGCGCATCCGGGGCGAGCTGAACGTCGGGCACCTCGCGCGGGCCGTCTCCATCGTGGTCGGCCGGCACGAGGCGCTGCGCACGGCCTTCGGCGAGGACGGCGGGGAGCCGGTCCAGCGGATCAGTCCGGCCGAGGACGTCCCCGTCCCGGTCGTGACCGTGCCCGGCGACTCGCCCGCCGAGCGGCTGGCCGCCGCGCGGGAGCTGGCCGGCGCGGAGATCGCCGAGCCCTTCGACCTGGCCGTCGGGCCGTTGTTCCGGGCCAAGGTGCTGCGGCTGGACGAGCAGGACCACGTCCTGGTGCTGATCGTGCACCATGTGGCCACCGACGCCTGGTCGCAGGGCGTGCTGGTGCGGGAGCTGTCGGCCGCCTACGGGGCGCTCGTCGCCGGGCGCACGCCGGCGCTGCCGCCCCTGCCCGTGCAGTACGCGGACTACGCGGTGTGGGAGCGCGAGTGGCTGTCCGGCCCGACCCTGCGGCGGCAGCTGGACCACTGGCAGAAGCAGCTGGCCGGCATGGAGCCGGCGCTGGAGCTGCCCACCGACCGGCCCCGCCCCTCGATCGCCCGCCAGGAGGGCGAGGCGGCACGCTGGGAACTGCCCGCCGAGCTCGTCGAAGCCGCCCGGAAGCTGGGTGCCGGCGAGAACGCGACCCTCTACATGACCCTGCTGGCCGCCTTCCAGCTGGTGCTCGCGCGGTACGTCGACAGCGAGGACATCGCCGTCGGCACACCGGTGGCGAACCGGGGCCGGTCCGAGATCGAGGGCCTCATCGGCTTCTTCGTCAACACCGTGGTCCTGCGCACCGATCTCTCCGGGGACCCGACCTATCGTGAGCTGCTGCGCCGGGTCCGGAACGTGACGGTCGGCGCCTTCGCACACGGCGACCTGCCCTTCGAGTACCTCGTCGAGCACGTGCAGCCCGAGCGTGACCTGTCGCGCAATCCGCTGGTGCAGGTCCTCTTCCAGATGATCAACATCCCGGCCGAGCGGCTGTCCCTGGCCGGGCTGGAGACCGAGCAGTTCGACCCGGGCCGCATCCTCACCCGCATGGACCTCGAGTTCCACCTCGTCGAGGGCGACGACGGCGGCCTCATCGGCCACATCGTGTACAGCAAGGCCCTCTTCGACGCGTCGACCATCGAGCGGCTCCTGCGCCACATCGGTGTCGTCCTGCGGTCCGCGCTGGCGGACCCCGACCAGCGGATCTCCGAGATCTCCCTGCTCGACGACGCCGAACGGGCCCAGGTAATCCAGGAGTTCAACGACACGGCAGGGCCCGTACCCGAGGGTTCCCTGTCCGAGCTGTTCAGCGCGCAGGCGCGGCGGCGCCCGGACGCCGTGGCGGTGATCCACGGCGACGAGCGCCTCACCTACGCGGAGCTGGAGCGGCGCGCCAACCAGCTCGCGCACCACCTCCAGGGCCGGGGCGTCGGTCCCGAGACCCTCGTCGGGCTGTGCGTCGAGCGCGGCCCGGAGGTGGTCGTGGCGATCCTCGGCATCCTGCGGGCCGGCGCGGCCTACGTACCGATCGGCCCGAACCACCCGCGCGACCGCATCCGGTTCGTCCTGGACGACGCCAAGGTGACCACCGCCGTCACACAGCAGCGCTTCACGGAGCTGTTCGAGGCGCCGGGCACCGATCTCGTCCTCCTCGACGCCGAACGCGAGACGCTCGACAAGCAGCCGGAGACCGCGCCGGCGACGCCCACGAGCGCGGACGGCCTCGCCTACGTCATCTACACCTCCGGCTCCACCGGCGTGCCCAAGGGCATCCTGATGCCCGCCGCCTGCGTGATCAATCTGGTGGCGTGGCAGAAGCGAGCCCTGCCGGTGGGTCCCGACGCGAAGACGGCGCAGTTCGCCGCGGTGACCTTCGACATCTCGCTGCAGGAGATCTTCTCCGCCCTGCTGTACGGCGAGACGATCGTCATCCCCGACGAGGAACTGCGGATGGATCCCGCCGCGTTCGCCGCCTGGGCGCACGACCACGAGCTGGACCAGCTGTTCCTGCCCAATGTGATGCTGCGGGCGATCTCCGAAGAGGTCGATCCGCACGGCGCGGAGCTGTCCGCCCTGCGCCACCTCTCCCAGGCGGGCGAGCCGCTCTCGCTCCACCACGACCTGCGCGAGCTGTGCGAGAACCGCCCCGAGCTGCGGCTGCACAACCACTACGGCCCCAGCGAGGCCCACGTCGTCACGTCGTACTCGCTGCCGGCGTCCGTGTCCGACTGGCCGCTCACCGCGCCGATCGGCAAGCCCGTCGGCAACACCCGCGTGTACGTGGTCGACGGCAATCTCCGGCCGGTCCCGGTGGGCGTGCCCGGCGAGCTGTGCGTCGCCGGATCCGGCCTGGCCAGGGGTTACCTCGGCCGCCCGGAGCTGACCGCGACCCGCTTCGTGGCGGACCCCTTCCGCGCCGACGGCTCCCGGATGTACCGCTCCGGCGACCTGGTGCGCTGGCTGCCGGACGGCAACCTCGAGTTCCTCGGCCGGATCGACGACCAGGTCAAGATCCGTGGCTTCCGGATCGAACCGGGCGAGATCGAGGCGATCCTGGCCCGGCACGAGGACGTCCTGCACGCCGCCGTGATCGTGCGGGAGGACGTGCCCGGGGACAAGCGGCTGGTGGCCTACGCCGTCGCCGAGCCGACCGCGGCGGGCCGGGACGGACGGCTGGCCGAGACCCTGCGCCTGCACGTCGAGGCCGCGGTGCCGGAGTACATGGTGCCCTCGGCGGTCGTCGTCCTGGATTCGATGCCGCTGACCACGGGCGGAAAGATCGACCGTGGCGCGCTGCCCGCGCCCGACCTGCGCACCGTGCTCGAGGTCGGCTACGTCGCCCCGCGCACGCCCGAGGAAGAGGCCGTCTGCGCCATCTACGCCGACCTGCTGGGCGCGGAGCGGGTCGGCATCGAGGACGACTTCTTCTCGCTGGGCGGTCACTCCCTCATCGCCACCAGGGTGGTCGCCAGGATCCGGGCTGCGCTCGGCGTCTCGATACCGCTGAAGGCGATCTTCCAGCAGCGGACGCCACGGGAGCTGGCGGTCACGGTGGCCGGTGCCGCCGGTGCCGGCGCCGGCACCGAGCACGAGCTTCCGCCGCTGGTCCCGCTCGAGCGCTCCCGCTCCCTGCCGGTGCCGTTCAGCTTCGCGCAGCGGCAGGCGGACATGTTCTTCGAGGACATCCTGCAAGCGGGGCACTGGACGATCCCGCTGGCCGTGCGGGTCTCGGGCGAACTGGACCTGGCGCACCTGCGGCGGGCCATGGAGATCCTGGTCGCCCGGCACGAGGCCCTGCGGATCACCGTCGTCGGGAAGCCGGGCGGATACGCCCAGGCGGTCCAGGCGAGCGCGCCGGTCCGTATGGAGGTGATCGAGGTCGCCGACGCCGCGGAGGCCTCGGTGCTGGCGGGCCGCGAGGCCGCCCGGCCGTTCGACCTCACCGGGGACGCGCTGGCGCGGCTGAGCGTCCTGCGGCTGGGCGAGCGCGACCACGTCCTGGTGCTCGCCCTGCACCACCTGGTCACCGACGGCTGGTCCCGGGGCGTGCTCATCCGTGATCTCTCCGAGGTGTACTCGGCGCTGGTCGGCGGAACCGAGGCCGAACTGCCGGAGCTTCCGGTGCAGTACACCGACTTCTCCCTCTGGGAGCAGCAGTGGCTGCAGGGGCCGCTGCTGGAGGGCCTGCTGGACTACTGGCACCGCCACTACGACGGCATGGTGCCGGCCGAGCTGCCCACCGACCGTCCGCGCCAGGAGGTGGCCAGTTACGACAGCGGCGTCTTCCACTGGCGGCTGCCGCTGGAGGTCGTCACCGCCGCCCGCCGGCTGGGCGAGTCCGCGCACGCCACGCTGTACATGACCCTGCTGGCCGCGATGAAGCTGGTGATTTCCGCCCGTTCGGCGAGCCCGGACGTCCTCGTCGGCATGCCCATGGCCGGCCGGGGCCGTGACGAGCTGGAGAACGTGGTCGGCCTCGTTTCCAAGCTGCTGGCCGTGCGGACCGACCTGGGCGGCGATCCGACGTTCCACGATTTGCTGGTCAAGGTGCGCGACGCGATGTCCGACGCGCACACCCACCAGGACGTGCCGTTCGTCTGCGCCGTCGACCGGTGGGCCGGCGGTGCGCCGCTGTTCCAGGACCCGCCGGTGAAGGTGGTCTTCCAGATCGTCAACACGCCGCCGCAGACCCTGCGCCTCGCGGAGGCGACGGCCGAGCCGTTCGTGATGAGCCACCCGCCGGTCCACATCAACCTGGACATGGAGATCGACCTGTACGAGGACACCGTGGACGGCTCGCTCGCCGGCACGGTGCTCTACAGCACCTCGCTCTTCGACAGCGCGACCATCGAGAGCCTCTGCGACGACGTCGTGGCCGTCGTCGCGTCCGCTGCGGCGGATGCCGGCCGACCGCTCTCACACGTGTGGAGCGAGCGCTTCCACGGTCGGTGACCGGGGCGGCGGCATGACGTCCCCGCCCGGTCAGTGACCACACTTCCCGCCAGGATCACCCAGTACCACCGAGGATCATCATGGAAGCGGACGAGGCTGTCGCCGTCGTCGGAATGTCCTGCCGGTTCCCGCAGGCCCCCGACCCCACCGCGTTCTGGCGGCTGTTGACCGCCGGCGCCTCGGCCGTCACCGAGGTGCCGGCCGGGCGGTGGACACTGCCCGGGTCGGCGCCCGTCGGCATCCGCCACGGCGGCTTCATCGACGACGTCGACCGCTTCGACCCCGCCTTCTTCGGCATTTCGCCGCGGGAAGCGGCGGCCATGGATCCGCAGCAGCGGCTGATGCTGGAGCTGGCCTGGGAGGGGCTGGAGAACGCCGGTATCGTCCCCGCCGCCCTGGACGGCGCCACGGTCGGCACGTTCCTCGGCGTGATGTCGCACGACTACGCGGAGCTCTCCCGCGGCCGGCGCTCGCACCACACGCTGACCGGCACCCACCGGGCGATGATCGCCAACCGCATCTCGCACAGCCTCGGCCTGCGCGGCCCCAGCGTGACCGTCGACGCGGCCCAGGCGTCCTCCCTGGTCGCGGTGCACATGGCGGCGGACAGCGTGCGCCGGGGCGAGTCGCTGCTGGCGCTGGCCGGCGGGGTGAACCTCAACCTTGTCCCGGAAACCGCCGCGGACATCGCCGAGTTCGGCGCGCTCTCCCCCGACGGCCGCTGCTACACCTTCGACGCGCGCGCCAACGGCTACGTACGGGGCGAGGGCGGCGGCCTCGTCGTGCTGAAGCCGCTGTCCCGCGCCCTCGCCGACGGTGACACGGTCTACTGCGTCATCGCGGGCAGCGCGGTCAACAACGACGGCGGCGGCACCTCACTGACCACGCCGGATCCGCGCGGCCAGGAGGCCGTCGTGCGGCTCGCCCAGGAGCGGGCGGGTATCTCGCCCGCGGACGTGCAGTACGTGGAGCTGCACGGGACCGGGACGGCTCTCGGCGACCCGGTGGAGGCGGACGCCCTCGGCCGCGTCTTCGGCCGGGCACTCGGCCGGGCGGGGGCGGCAGACGAGATCGTCCGCCCCGTGGAGGTCGGCTCGGTGAAGACCAACATCGGGCATCTGGAAGGGGCCGCGGGCATCGCGGGGCTGCTCAAGACCGCCCTCGCCGTCCACCATCGTCGGCTTCCGGCCTCCCTCAACTTCGAGACCCCCAACCCGCGCATCCCGCTGGACGCGCTGAACCTCACGGTCCGCGCCACGGCGGGCGCCTGGCGCGCACCGGACTCCCCTCTCGTCGCCGGCGTCAGCTCGTTCGGCATGGGCGGCACGAACTGCCACGTCGTCCTCTCCGAAGCGCCCCCGCGGTCGACCGCTGCCGGACCGGAGACCGGTTCCGGGACGGAGTCGGTCACGCGCCCGCTCCCCCTGGCCCTGTCGGGGGCGACCGAGGCGGCACTGCGGGACCAGGCACTCCGGTTGCGGGCGCACCTGGAGCACCCGGACCGGCTGCGGGACCAGGAGCCGGCCCCCGGCCTGGCCGACGTCGGGCTCTCCCTCGCGACCACGAGGTCGCACTTCGAGCACCGCGCCGTGATCGTCGCCGAGGACGCCGGCGGCGCGGCCCGGGCACTGGACGCGCTGGCCCGGGGCGAGGTGGCCGCCGGGCTGGTCACGGGCGTCGCCCGGGGCGCGGGCAAGATCGCCTACAGCTTCACCGGGCAGGGCGCGCAGCGCCTCGGCATGGGCCGGGAACTCGCCGCCGCCCACCCGGTGTTCGCCCGGGCCTTCGACGACGTCTGTGCGGAGCTGGACCGGCACCTGGACCGGCCCATCCGCGAGGTGATCGACGGGGAGGACGACCATCTGCTGGAGCAGACGGTCCACGCGCAGGCCGCGCTGTTCGCGGTCGAGGTGGCGTTGTTCCGACTGCTCGAGGACTTCGGGCCGGCACCGGACGTGCTGATCGGTCACTCGATCGGCGAAGTGGCCGCGGCGCATGTCGCCGGTGTGCTGTCCCTCGCCGACGCGGCGGCCTTCGTCGCCGCTCGCGGCCGGCTGATGCAGTCGGTCCCCGGACGAGGCGCGATGGTGCTGCTGGAGGCCGCCGAGGACGAGGTCGCCGCCACGCTGGCGGACGGCGGTCAGGATGCCGCGAGGATCTCCATCGCGGCGGTCAACGGCCCGGCCGCGACCGTCGTCTCCGGCGACGAGCAGGCCGTCCTGGACCTCGCGGCCGAGTGGGAGCGGCGCGGCCGGAGGACCAAGCGGCTGCACACGAGCCACGCCTTCCACTCCTCGCACATGGACCCGGTGCTAGACGAGCTGCGCCGGGTCGCCGAGGGGCTGACCTTCCGGGCGCCCCGGATCCCGCTGGTGTCCAACGTCACCGGGAAGCTCGCCACGGCCGAGGAGCTGTGCTCCCCCGAGTACTGGGTGCAGCACGTCCGCCGGACCGTACGCTTCCTGGACGGCGTGCGCTGCCTGGAGGCCGAAGGCGTCACCACCTTCGTGGAGCTGGGCCCGGACAAGGCCCTCACCACCCTGACCCGCGAGTGCCTGACCCGCCCCGGCGTCCTGGTGGGTACCCTGCGGCGCGACCGCCCCGAGCCGCTGGCCCTGGTCACAGCGCTGGCCGAACTCCACGTCTCGGGCGCCGAGGTGGCGTGGGACGTGGCATTCCCCGGCAGCCGGCGGGTTCCGCTGCCCACCTACGCGTTCCAGCGCCGGTCGTACTGGATCGACGCGGCCGGACCGGCCGGGCACGCCGACGTACCGGCGCCCGCCCCTGCCCTGCCCGCACCGCCGCAGGACCGGCACGACGGCCGCTCCCCCGCTGCTTCCGCCCCCGCCGGGACCGACCGGCCCCGCGCCGTGCTCGCGCTCGTACGGCAGCACGCCGCTGTCGTCCTCGGGCACGACGGCGCGGCGTCCGTCGACGACGGGCGTACGTTCAAGGAGCTCGGCTTCGACTCGATCACCGCGGTCGAGCTCTGCGAGCGACTGGGCACGGCCACCGGCCTCGACCTGCCCGGAACCCTGCTCTTCGACCACCCGACTCCCGCCGCGCTCGCCGCTCACCTCCACCGCCGTCTCCACGGCGGGCCGGACGAGGACGCGGAAGCCCCCGGCACACCCATGCCGACCGCCGGTAACGACCCGGTGGTCATCGTCGGGATGAGCTGCCGGTTCCCGGGCGGGGTGCGCTCGCCGGAGGACCTGTGGCGGATCGTGGCCGACGGTACGGACGTGATCTCCGCCTTCCCGACGGACCGGGGCTGGGACCTCGAAGGCCTCTACCACCCCGACGCCGACCAGCCGGGCACGTCGTACGCCCGCGACGGTGGATTCCTCTACGACGCGGCCGAGTTCGACGCCGCCTTCTTCGGGATCTCGCCGCGTGAGGCGGCCGCGATGGACCCGCAGCAGCGGCTGCTGCTGGAGACGTCCTGGGAGGCGTTCGAACGCGCGGGCATTCCCGCGGAGTCGCTCAAGGGCAGCCGCACCGGAGTGTTCGTCGGCGCCTCCTCGGCCGGGTACGCGGCCGGCGCCGGGGAGTCGGCCGAGGGCTACCAGCTGACCGGCAGCGCGGCGAGCGTCGCCTCGGGCCGGGTGTCCTACACCCTGGGTCTCGAGGGGCCGGCGGTGACGGTGGACACGGCCTGTTCGTCGTCGCTGGTGGCCCTGCACCTGGCGGTGCAGGCGCTGCGGTCGGGCGAGTGCTCGCTGGCCCTGGCCGGCGGCGTGAGCGTAATGGCCACGCCCGGCATGTTCGTCGAATTCTCGCGCCAGCGGGGACTGGCGGCGGACGGGCGCTGCAAGGCCTTCGCCGCGGCCGCGGACGGTACGGGTTGGGCCGAGGGCGTCGGCATGCTCCTGGTGGAGCGGCTGTCGGACGCCGAGCGCAACGGACACCGGGTGCTGGCAGTGGTGCGGGGTTCCGCCGTCAATCAGGACGGCGCGTCGAACGGTCTGACGGCCCCGAACGGTCCGTCGCAGCAGCGGGTCATCCGCCAGGCGTTGACGAGCGCGGGTCTGGCGGCAGCTGATGTCGACGCGGTGGAGGCGCACGGTACGGGTACGGCGCTGGGCGATCCGATCGAGGCGCAGGCGCTGCTGGCGGCGTACGGTCGGGACCGGGATCGGCCGCTGCTGCTGGGCTCGGTGAAGTCGAACATCGGGCACACGCAGGCCGCTGCGGGTGTGGCCGGTGTCATCAAGATGGTCATGGCTATGCGGCAAGGCGTCCTGCCGCAGACCCTGCACGTCGACGAGCCGTCGCCGCACGTGGACTGGTCCGCGGGCTCGGTGGAACTGCTGACCGAGCGGAAGGACTGGCCGGAGACGAACGCTCCGCGACGTGCGGGTGTGTCGTCGTTCGGCGTGAGCGGCACCAACGCCCACGTCGTGCTGGAGCAGGCACCGTCGGGGTCCGAGCCGGAGAGCCGGAACACCGCGTCGCCCCTCGTGCTTCCGTGGGTCCTCTCCGGCCACGGTGAGGCAGGGCTCAGGGCGCAGGCGGAGCGGCTGCGCTCCTTCGTGGAGGACGGCCCGGAGCTGTCCGACGCCCATGTGGGCTGGTCGCTGGCATCGACGCGGGCGCTTCTGTCGCACCGCGCGGTGGTCGTGGGGTCGGACCGCGATGCGCTGGTACGGGGCCTGGACGCGGTGGCGAACGGGGAGTCCGACCCGGGCGTCGTGCGGGGCACCGCCGTATCCGGCGACGTGGTGTTCGTGTTCCCCGGTCAGGGGTCGCAGTGGACCGGGATGGCGCTGGAGCTGATCGAGTCCTCGCCGGTGTTCGCGGAGCGGATGCGGGAGTGCGCCCAGGCGCTCGGCGCCTTTGTCGACTGGTCGCTGTTCGACGTCCTCGCCGATGAAGAGGCGCTGCGCCGCGTCGATGTGGTGCAGCCGGTGCTGTGGGCCGTCATGATCTCGCTGGCCGAGCTGTGGCGCTCCTACGGCGTCACTCCGGCAGCGGTCGTGGGCCACAGCCAGGGCGAAATCGCCGCGGCGTGTGTCGCGGGCGGGCTCTCGCTGGACGACGGTGCCCGCGTCGTCGCGCTCCGTAGCAAGGCCCTGCTCGCACTGTCGGGTCAGGGCGGCATGGTCTCCGTACCGCTCCCCGCCGACCAGCTCCGCGGTCGTGACGGCCTGTCCATCGCTGCCGTCAACGGACCCGCCTCGACGGTCGTCTCGGGCGACAACGACATCCTCGACGCCATCCTGGCGGAGCTCCCGCAGGCCAAGCGCATCCCCGTCGACTACGCCAGCCACTCCACCCACGTCGAACGCATCGAAGACGAACTCGCGGAAGCACTCGCACCCGTCGCACCCCGCACGGGAGACGTTCCGTTCTACTCGACCGTGACGGGCGCGCTCACGGACACGGCAGAGCTGGACGCCGCCTACTGGTACCGCAACCTCCGCCACACCGTCGAGTTCCAGAGCACCATCGAGAACCTGCTCACCCTCGGCCACACCGTCTTCGTCGAAGCGAGCCCCCACCCCGTCCTGACCGTAGGCGTACAGGACACAGCCGATGCCGCCGACACCCAGGTCGTCATGACCGGCTCCCTGCGCCGCGACCACGGGACCGCCGAGCGGTTCATGCTCTCCCTCGCGCAGTTGCACGTGAGCGGTGCCCGCGTCGACTGGCGGCCGGTCTTCGCCGGTGCCCGGCAGGTGGAGCTGCCGACCTACGCCTTCCAGCGGGAACGCTTCTGGTTGGAGCCGTCCGTCATGGACGCGGTCGACTCCCGGTTCTGGGACGCCGTGGAACGCGAGGACCTGGAATCGCTCGCGGCCACCTTGCAGATCGACGGGGCGGCGCTGGACGGTGTCGTGCCCGCGCTGTCCTCGTGGCGCCGTCGGCGTCGTGAGCGATCCACCGTGGACGCCTGGCGTTACCGCATCGGCTGGCGGCCGCTGTCCGGCCCGGGCGCCGGCGCACCGTCCGGCACCTGGCTGGCCGTGGTTCCGGCGGGCGACGAGTGGTCCGCCGCGTGCTGCCGGGCCCTGGCCGAGCACGGGGTGCAGGTCCGTACGGTCGAGGTGCGGCCCGACGGGGCCGAACGCTCGGCCCTGACGGGGCTGCTCACGGACGCGGCGGGGGCCGACGGCGTCGCCGGTGTCGTCTCGTTCCTGGCCGTCGACGAGCGCACGCACGCCACGTACTCCGCCCTCCCGCAGGGACTGGCGAACACGGTGGAGCTGCTGTGCGCCGCCGCGGCGGCCGGCGTCGAAGCCCCGCTGTGGTGCGTCACCAGGTCCGCCGTGGCCGCCGTTGACGCGGACCCGGCCCCGAGCGCCGCCCAGGCGGCGGTCTGGGGCTTCGGCCGGGTGGCCGGGCTGGAGCGGACCGGGCGCTGGGGCGGGCTGATCGACCTGCCCGAGGTGTGCGACGCGCGGGTGCTGCGGCGGTTCGTCGCGGCGCTGGCCGAGGCGGGTGCCGAGGACCAGATCGCGGTGCGGTCCTCGGCGGTCCTGGGCCGGCGGCTGGAATCCGCGCCCGTCACCGGTCCGGCGAGCGCCTGGCGTCCGCGCGGCACGGTACTGGTCACCGGCGGCACCGGCGCACTGGGCGCGCACGTCGCGAAGTGGCTCGCGGGGGCCGGAGCGGAGCATCTCGTCCTGCTCAGCCGGCGCGGGCCGCAGGCCCCGGGTGCCGCCGCGCTGGAAGCGGAACTGACCGCTCTGGGCGCGCGGGTGACCATCGCGGCCTGCGACGTGACCGATCGCGCCGCTCTTGCCGGAGTGCTCCGCCCGCTGTCGGACCGACTGACCGCCGTGGTGCACCTGGCCGGCGCGGTGCAGTTCGACGGCCGCATCGACGCGGATCTCGACGAATACGCCGACGTCTTCCGCGCCAAGGTCACCGGCGCGGCGCACCTGGACGAGCTCGTCGGTGACGAGGAGCTGGACGCTTTCGTCCTCTTCTCGTCGGCCTCGGCGGTCTGGGGCGGCGCCGGGCAGGCGGGCTACGCCGCCGCGAACGCCTTCCTCGACGCACTGGCCCTGCGGCGCCGGTCCCGCGGACTGGCGGGCACCGCGGTGGCCTGGGGAGCGTGGGGCGGCAGCCTCGCCGGCGAGGACGAGGAGCGTCTGCGCCGCAACGGCCTGCGCCCGATGCCGCCCGAGCTGGCGGTCGCCGCGCTCCGGCAGGCGGGTGGCACGGGCGAACCGTGTCCGACCGTCGCGGATGTCGACTGGGAGACGTTCGCCCCGGCATTCACGGCCTCCCGGCCGAGCCCGCTGATCGGCGAGCTGCCCGAGGTACGGAAGTGCCTGGAGAGCGCCGGCCCGGCCGGCGGTCACACGGAGCTGCGCGCGCGCCTCGGCGCGCTGCCCGCCGCGGAACAGGAACGGGTGCTGGCGGACCTCGTGCGCGAGCACGCCGCCGGTCTGCTGGGCCACCGCGGTCCCGCGGCGGTCGACCCGACGGTGCCGTTCCGTGAGCTGGGCTTCGACTCGCTCACCGCGGTCGAGCTGCGCACCCGCCTGAACGCGGCCACCGGCCTGCGCCTGCCGGCCACCTTGATGTTCGACCACCCCACCTGCCGGGCGGTCGCCGCACTGCTGCGGACGGAACTGCTGGGCCTGCCGGCCTCCGGAGCGCTCGCGGGTGCGGGTGCGGGTGCGGCAGCCGCCTCGTACGCCGCCGACGAGCCGATCGCCATCGTCGCGATGAGCTGCCGGTTCCCGGGCGACATCCGCTCTCCCGAGGACCTTTGGCAGCTGGTCAGCGAGGGCCGGGAGGTCCTCTCGGAATTCCCCGACGACCGCGGCTGGGACGCGGACGGCCTGTACGACCCCGACCCGGACCGGGCCGGCAAGTCCTACGTACGCACCGGCGGATTCCTGCACGACGCCGCCGAGTTCGACGCGGCCTTCTTCGGCATCTCGCCACGTGAGGCCCTGGCGATGGACCCGCAGCAGCGGCTCTTGCTCCAGGCCGCGTGGGAGGTCTTCGAGCGCGCCAGGATCGCACCGGATTCGGTGCGGTCCAGCCGCACCGGCGTCTTCGTCGGCGGCTGGACGCAGGGCTACCCGTCGGACTCCGACGAGGGGTACGCGCTGACGGGCGCCGCGACCAGCGTGATGTCCGGGCGTATCGCCTACACCCTGGGCCTCCAGGGCCCCGCGCTCACCGTGGACGCGGCGTGTTCGTCGTCGCTGGTGGCGCTTCATCTGGCCTGCGAGTCACTGCGGCGCGGCGAGTGCTCGATGGCGCTCGCCGGAGGTGTCACCGTGATGGCGACGCCGGCCACTTTCGTGGAGTTCTCACGTCAGCGCGGGCTCGCGGCCGACGGCCGGTGCAAGTCCTTCGCCGCCGGTGCGGACGGTACGGGCTGGGCCGAGGGTGTCGGCATGCTCCTGGTGGAGCGGCTGTCGGACGCCGAGCGCAACGGGCACCAGATCCTGGCCGTCGTGCGTGGTTCGGCGGTCAACCAGGACGGCGCGTCCAACGGTCTGACGGCCCCGAACGGGCCCGCGCAGCAGCGCGTCATCCAGCAGGCGTTGGCGAACGCGGGGCTGTCGACGGCCGATGTCGACGCGGTCGAGGCGCACGGTACGGGCACGACTCTCGGCGACCCCATCGAGGCCCAGGCGCTGCTGGCCACGTACGGCCAGGACCGGGAACGGCCTCTGCTGCTGGGCTCGCTCAAGTCCAACCTCGGGCACAGCCAGGCTGCCGCCGGTGTCGCCGGGGTCATGAAGATGGTCATGGCGATGCGGCACGGAGTGCTGCCGCAGACCCTCCACGTCGACGAGCCGACGCCCAAGGTGGACTGGTCCACAGGCGCGGTCGAGCTGCTGACCGAACGGACGGAGTGGCCCGGGGCCGACAGGCCGCGGCGGGCCGGTGTGTCCGCCTTCGGCGTGAGCGGTACCAACGCCCACGTCGTGCTGGAGCAGGCGCCGGAGCAGGCGGCCGAGCCCGAAGCCGCAGGAGAAGGGACCGGGCCGCTGCCGGTCGTTCCCTGGGTGCTGTCGGGTGACAGTGCCGCGGGTCTGCGCACGCAGATCGAGCGCTTGAAGTCCTTCGTGGCGGACAACCCGCTGCTGGATCCGGTGGACGTCGGCTGGTCGCTGGCCTCGACGCGGGCGGTGCTGTCGCACCGCGCCGTGGTCGTGGGCACGGAACTCGAAGAGCTCCGGCACGGGCTGGACGCGCTGGAGACCGCGGACGCCGCCGAGCCGGGGCGCGGTGTGGTGTTCGTGTTCCCCGGTCAGGGTTCGCAGTGGACCGGGATGGCGCTGGAGCTCATCGAGTCCTCGCCGGTGTTCGCGGAGCGGATGCGGGAGTGCGCCCAGGCGCTCAGCGACTTTGTCGACTGGTCGCTGTTCGATGTGCTGTCGGATGAAGAGGCGCTGCGCCGCGTCGATGTGGTGCAGCCGGTGCTGTGGGCCGTCATGGTCTCCCTCGCCGAGCTCTGGCGCTCGTACAGCGTCACACCGGCAGCGGTCGTCGGCCACAGCCAGGGCGAGATCGCGGCGGCGTGTGTCGCAGGCGGCCTGTCCCTGGAGGACGGCGCCAGGATCGTCGCACTCCGCAGCAAGGCCCTCCTGGCGCTTTCGGGTCAGGGCGGCATGGTCTCCGTACCCCTGCCGGCAGACCGGCTGCGCGGTCGTGACGGACTGTCGATCGCGGCCGTCAACGGACCGGCCTCGACCGTCGTATCAGGCGACAACGACGTCCTCGACGCGATCCTGGCCGAGTTCCCGCAGGCCAA
This sequence comes from Streptomyces sp. NPDC021096, assembly GCF_040641275.1. Lineage (NCBI taxonomy): Bacteria > Bacillati > Actinomycetota > Actinomycetes > Kitasatosporales > Streptomycetaceae > Streptomyces > Streptomyces sp. NPDC021096. The sequence goes on from NZ_JBFADG010000016.1 coordinate 122,375, forward strand.
GCGCATCCCCGTCGACTACGCCAGCCACTCCACCCACGTCGAACAGATCGAAAACGAACTCGCGGAAGCACTCGCGCCCGTCGCACCCCGCACGGGAGAGGTCCCCTTCTACTCGACCGTCACCGGTCAACTGACCGACACCGCCGAACTCGACGCCACGTACTGGTACCGAAACCTCCGCCACACCGTCGAATTCCAGAGCACCATCGAGAACCTGCTCACCCTCGGCCACACCGTCTTCGTCGAAACCAGCCCCCACCCCGTCCTCACCGTAGGCGTACAGGACACCGTCGACGCCGCCGACGTCCGGGCTTGCGTGACCGGCTCCCTGCGACGGGACCACGGTGGACCGGCCCAGTTCCTCACCTCGCTGTCCCGGCTGCATGTACAGGGCGTCGACGTGGACTGGCAGGCGGCGTTCGCAGGGCGTGGTGCGCGGGTCGTCGACCTGCCGACCTATGTCTTCAAGCGCGAGCGCTTCTGGGTGGCACCCGATCGGCAGGCGCCCGGAACGGCCGGCATCGACCACCCCTTGCTGGGCGCGGAGGTGCCGTTGCCCGACTCCGGTGGTGGCGTGCTGACCGGCGTGCTCACGCTCGCGGGTCAGCCGTGGCTCGCCGAACACGCGGTGTCCGACGTGGTGATCTTCCCGGGCACGGGCTTCGTCGAGCTCGCCCTGCAGGCAGGGCTGCGGTTCGGCTGTGACGTGGTGGAGGAACTGACGCTCGAGGGACCACTGGTGCTGCCCAAGCGCGGCACCGTCGAGGTCCAGGTATCGGTGACGGGAGTGGACGACGAGGGACGCCGTTCGCTGTCCGTCCACGCGCGTCGCGGAGACGGTGAATGGTTCCGGCACGCGACCGGTTCGCTCGGTGTCTCCGACGCGGCGCCCCGTGATCCGCAGGAGTGGCCCCCGGCGCATGCCACGCGGGTGGAGATCGACGGGGTCTACGACGTCCTGGCGGAGCGCGGCTATGCCTACGGCCCGGTGTTCCGCGGTCTGCGCGCCGCATGGCGTCGCGGTGACGAGGTGTTCGTCGAGGTCGCCGTGGCCGAAGAGGCGCATGGTGACGCCGCGCGGTGTGCGGTGCACCCGGCCCTGCTCGACGCCGCGCTGCACGGCGTCGGGCTGGGTGGCCTGATCACCGATGGCACTCAGGCGTACCTGCCGTTCTCCTGGAGCGGCGTGTCCTTGCACGGGGTCGGAGCCTCTTCTCTGCGGGTGGTGCTGACCCCCATCGGCACGGACGCGATCTCGCTGCGGGTGACCGACGGCTCCGGCGAACCGGTGCTGTCCGTGGAGTCCCTGGTCCTGCGACCCGTCTCCGACGGCCAGCTTGCCGCTGCCCGTGGTGGTGCGGTCGACACGTTGTTCCGTGTGGAGTGGGTGGAACGAACCCTCGGCACGGACAGCCGGGACCTGATGCCGTTCGCCGCGCCGGCCGCGGACGAAGCCGTGCCCGAGTGGGTGCGCGTCGAGGGCACCGAGCCCGCCCAGGTGCTGGGCGTCGTGCAGCAGTGGCTGTCCGACGCGCGCTTCGCCGACTCCCGACTGGCCGTCGTGACCTGCGGTGCCATGGCGGCCGCCCGTGGCGAGGACGTGCCGGACCTCGACGGCGCCGCCGTATGGGGGCTGGTCCGCTCCGCGCAGACCGAGAATCCCGGTCGGTTCCTGCTGGTCGATGTGGACGAGGCGAGCGCACCGCTCCCGGACCTCGAGGCCGCGGCCGCCGCCGGCGAGTGGCAGCTGGCCGTCCGCAACGGGCGCGTCCTCGCGCCCCGCCTGGCCAAGGCCCACCACAGCACCGACCTCGAACTCACCACCGGCACCGCTCTCATCACCGGCGGCACCGGAACCCTCGGCGCGCTCGTCGCCCGCCACCTCGTCACCACCCACGGCGTGCGCGACCTCATCCTGGTCAGCCGCCGGGGCACCACCGCCCCCGGCGCACCCGAACTCGCCACCGAACTCGAGGACTTGGGCGCCCGGGTACGGGTCGTCGCCTGCGACGTGGCCGACCGCGACGCCATCGCGGAGGTCGTCCGGTCCATCGACGACCTGCGCATGGTCGTCCACAC
>NZ_JBFADG010000017.1:0-507 GCF_040641275.1 Streptomyces sp. NPDC021096
CGCCCGGTTACATTCCGAACCCGGAAGCTAAGCCTTTCAGCGCCGATGGTACTGCAGGGGGGACCCTGTGGGAGAGTAGGACGCCGCCGAACAATCTTTCAAGGACCCCTGGTCCCAGCGTTCACGCTGGGACCAGGGGTCCTTTTTGTTTTTTGCCGAAGCGCGCCGGCCAGCTGAGTGCGCGAGAATGACTGCGGTACCCGAAGACAGGAGTCACGTCGATGTCCACCAACTCTCCCGACGATCGTTCGGGCGGCGACTCGCGTCGCGGAGGCCCGCGCGGCCCGCGTCGTGACGACTCGCGTGGCGGTGGCTTCCGTCGCGATGACCGTCCTGGCTTCCGCCGTGACGACCGTCCTTCGTTCCGCCGCGACGACGAGCGTGGTGGACGTCCCTCCGGTGGCGGCCACGGCGGCCCCCGTCGTGACGACGACCGTGGTGGTCGTCCCTCGGGCGGCGGTTACGGTGGTCCGCGTCGTGATGACCGTGGTGGTCGTCCTTCCGGTG
>NZ_JBFADG010000017.1:606-119638 GCF_040641275.1 Streptomyces sp. NPDC021096
GGTGGCTACGGCGGTCCCCGCCGTGACGACGACCGTGGTGGCTTCCGCCGCGACGACCGCCGTGACGACCGTCCCGGTGGTTTCCGTCGTGACGACGACCGTGGTGGTCGTCCCTCCGGTGGCGGTTACGGTGGTCCGCGTCGTGATGACCGTGGTGGTCGTCCTTCCGGTGGTGGCTACGGCGGTCCCCGCCGTGACGACGACCGTGGTGGCTTCCGCCGCGACGACCGCCGTGACGACCGTCCCGGTGGTTTCCGTCGTGACGAGCGTCGTGACGACCGTGGTCCCCGTCGTGACGACGAGCGTGGTGGCTTCCGTCGTGACGAGCGCCGTGACGACCGTCCCGGTGGTTTCCGTCGCGATGACCGTCGTGACGACCGTGCCCCGCGCCGTGACGACGAGCGTGGTGGCTTCCGCCGCGACGACCGTCGTGACGAGCGTCCGTCGTTCCGTCGTGATGACCGTGCCCCGCGCCGCGATGACGAGCGTGGTGGCTTCCGCCGCGACGACCGTCGCGATGAGCGTCCGTCGTTCCGTCGTGATGACCGTGCCCCGCGCCGCGATGACGAGCGTGGTGGCTTCCGCCGCGACGACCGCCGTGACGAGCGTCCTTCCTTCCCCCGCGATGACCGCGCCCCGCGCCGCGACGACCGTGGCGGCTTCCGTCGTGACGAGCGCCGCGACGACCGTCCCGGTGGTTTCCGTCGTGACGACCGTGCCCCGCGCCGTGATGACGACCGCGGCCCCCGCCGTGACGACGACCGCGGTGGCTTCCGCCGCGACGACCGTGGCCCGCGCCGTGACGACGACCGTGGTGGGTTCCGTGGTGGCCGCGATGACCGCGGTGGTCGCCCGGGCGGTGGCTACGGCCGTCGCGACGACCGGCAGGGTGGCGGCGGCTACCGCGGCCGCGACGACCGCTCCGGTGGCTACGGCCGCCGTGACGACCGCGACCACGACCGCAGCGAGCGGGAGCCGGTGAAGCGGCTGCCCATCCCCGACGAGGTGACCGGCGACGAGATCGACCAGGACGTGCGGCAGGAGCTCATGAGCCTGCCCAAGGGCCTCGCCGAAGAGGTCGCGCGGAACCTGGTCATGGTCGCCAACCTGCTGGACGAGGACCCGGACCAGGCCTACGAGTACTCCCGCATCGCCCTGAGGCTCGCCTCGCGCGTGGCCGCCGTGCGCGAGGCCGCCGGCTTCGCCGCGTACGCGACCGCCAAGTACTCCGAGGCGCTCGCCGAGTTCCGCGCCGCCCGCCGGATGACCGGCTCGGTGGAGCTGTGGCCCGTCATGGCCGACTGCGAGCGCGGCCTGGGCCGCCCCGAGCGTGCGCTGGCCATGGCCGGCGAGCCCGAGGTGCAGAAGCTCGACAAGGCGGGCCAGGTCGAGATGCGCCTGGTCGCCGCCGGCGCCCGCAAGGACATGGGCCAGGCGGACGCGGCGGTCGTGACGCTGCAGAGCCCCGAGCTCGCGTCGAACTCCATCCAGCCGTGGACCGCGCGACTGCGGTACGCGTACGCCGAGGCGCTCCTCGACGTGGGCCGCGAGACCGAGGCCCGCGAGTGGTTCGCCAAGGCTCTCGAGGCCGACCAGGGCGGCACGACGAACGCCTCCGACCGGCTCGCCGAGCTGGACGGGGTGGAGTTCACCGACGCCCTGGAAGAGGACGAGACCGAGGCCGGGACCGAGACCACGGCGGACGCCGAGGCCGAGGCCGAGGACGTCAAGGCCGACGACGCCGAGTCCGAGTCCAAGCCCGAGTCCGGCTCCTCCGGCAGCGAGGGCTGAGCCTGCTCGGTCACTCGTGACCGCTGAACGTTGAGGGTGGGACCCCCGGACCGACCGGGGGTCCCACCCTCGACTTTTTTGCCCGGGGGCGGCCTCAGTTCAGGGCCAGGCTCCGCAGGACCAGCCCCGTGGCCGGCTTGGGGCCGAACGACGTCGACTTGCGGGGCATGGTGACGCCCTGCTCGGCGAGTTCACGCACGACGTCCTCGTGGACGGGGTGCATCAGCACGGCCGTACCGCCGTGGAGTTCGGCCTGCTTGACGGCCGCCGCGGTCTCGTGGATGTAGCCGATGTGCTCGGGGTCGTCCGGCACCTGCCAGATGTGCTCCAGCAGCGCCGAGTGCAGGACCGTCGCGTCCAGCTCGCGCCAGGTCTGCGGGCGGTCGGTGGGGACCGTACGGGCCAGCAGCTCCGGATCGGGCCGGTCCAGGAGGTGGAAGCGGCCGTCGCCGGCGAGCACGAAGGCGTTGCCCGGTCCGGCTGCGGCCTGCGCCAGTACGTCGAGGGCGTCCGGCAGCGGGCCGTCGATCGTGGTCACGCGGAACGCGTCGCCCAGCCGGGCCAGGGCCTCGGCCACCGGCAGCCGGTGCAGCAGCCGGTGGATGGCCCGTACGCGCAGCGGGTAGCGGGCCGTGTCCACCAGCAGGACGAGGCCGTAGTCCCAGGGGCCGGGAGCCGGCTGCTCGGCGTGCAGGCGCAGGTAGGTGGCCCAGCGGTGGTGGCCGTCGGCGATGAGGGCGTGCTGGTGGGAGAGGTCCTTGGCGACGACGGCGAGGTCGTGGGGGTCGGTGATGGACCACAGGCGGTGGGCGTAGCCGTCCTCCGTCGTGGTCGAGAGCAGCGGCTCGGTGCGGATGACCTGCTCGATGACGCCGGCGGCGCCCTCGGTGGCGTTGCCGTTGCCCCGGTAGGAGAAGAGCAGGGGCTCCAGATTGGCGGCCGTGTCGCGCATCAGGGCGGCGCGGTCCTCGACGATGTGGGGCATGACGTCCTCATGGGGGAGGACGACGCCTTCCTCGCGGGGGGTGAGGCGCAGCGCACCGATGAGGCCGCGCTGCAGTATGCCGTCGCCGCGCTGCTCGTAGACGTAGAGCGCGGGCTCGGGGTCGGCGGCGAGCACCTGCTCGTCCTGCCAGCGGCGCAGTGTTTCGGCTGCCTGGCGGTGCCGGTCGGCGGCGGTGGCGGCCTGGGGGAGAATGAGCCGGACGATGTTGTGTGGGTCGGCGGTTTCCAGGTGGCGCAGGCCGTCGGGGCGCACCACGACGTCGTACGGTGGCGAGGTGACTGCCGAGAGGCTGCCCACCCGGTCGGGGACATAGCGCAGTCCTCGGAAGGGGACCAGTTGAAGCCCCTGTCCCGCGAGACTGCCGTTGGCGCCGTTGCCGTGGCCTGGAGTGCTCATTCAGAAATGTTATGTCTCATGGCCAAATGAGCAATGATCGTGAGAGAGACGTACAGCACAGGGAGCGATCACAGCATGAATCAGACCGTCCGGACCCGGCCCGACGGCAGCGGCGAGCGGCTGAGCGCCGCCTACGACACGGCGCTGCTCGACCTCGACGGCGTGGTGTACGCCGGTGGCGAGGCCATCGAGCACGCCGTGGAGTCGCTGGAGGTGGCCCGGGAAGGCGGGATGCACCTGGCCTACGTGACGAACAACGCGGCGCGTACGCCGGAGACGGTGGCCGGGCATCTGACCGAGCTGGGCATCCCCGCCGAGCCGACGGACGTGATCACTTCGGCGCAGGCGGTGGCACGTCTGATCGCCGATCAGCTGCCGTCCGGGTCAAGGGTGTTGGTGATCGGTGCGGAGGGGCTGCGGGTCGCCCTGCGGGAGCGCGGGCTGGTTCCGGTGGAGTCCGCGGACGACGAACCGGCCGCGGTGGCGCAGGGGTTCGGCGGGATGGACATGCCGTGGTCGCGGCTGGCGGAGGCGTCGTACGCGGTGGCCCGGGGCCTGCCGTGGTACGCCTCCAATACGGACCTGACGATTCCGAGTGCGCGGGGCATCGCGCCGGGCAACGGGTCGGCGGTGCAGGTCGTGCGGATAGCCACGGGGGCGGAGCCGCAGGTGGCGGGGAAGCCGCTGCCGCCGATGCACCGCGAGACGATTCTGCGGACCGGTGCGCAGCGGCCGTTGGTGGTCGGCGACCGGCTCGACACGGACATCGAGGGGGCGCATGTGGGGGGTGTGGACTCGTTGTTGGTGTTGACCGGGGTGACGACGGCGGCGCAGGTGATCGCGGCGCGGCCGGAGCATCGGCCGACGTATGTGGCGGAGGATTTGCGGGGGTTGTTGGAGGGGCAGCCGGAGGTTGTCGGCTCGGCCGACGGTTTTGGCTGTGGGGGGTGGACGGCTTCGGTGGACGGCGGGGCGCTCGCCCTTGACGGGGACGGTGACCGGGTGGATGCGCTGCGCGCGCTGTGTGCTGCCGCTTGGACGGTGGCGGGGGATGGGGCTTGTGCGCTGGATGCCGGGAAGGTGCTGGCTCGCTTGGGCTGGTAGGGGTTCTTTTCCCCCACCCCACCCCGCCCCTTCCCGTAACCGGGGGCTCTGCCCCCGGACCCCCGGTCCTCAAACGCCGGACGGGCTGATTGCTCAGCCCGTCCGGCGTTTGCAGCAGGTCAGCCCAGTTCTGCCAGGAGGTCTTCCTCCGTTGCGCCGCGGCGCCAGTAGCCCGTGAAGGTGACCGTGCGGCGGTCGAAGCCGCGGTCGGAGACCAGGTGGCGGCGGAGGGTGCGGATGGTGCCGGATTCGCCGGCGATCCAGGCGTAGGGGGTGCCGGCGGGGAGGTCGGCGGAGCGGACGGCTTCGAGGACGGGCTGGTCGGTGGGCTTGTCGCGGATCAGCCAGGTGATGTCGGCCTCCGCGGCCGTGGGCAGGTCCTGGACGTCGTCCGGGTGCGAGACCTCGATCCAGACCTTGGCCGGGGTGCCCGCCGGCAGCCCGGCGAGGATGCCGGCCGCGGCGGGCAGCGCGGATTCGTCGGCGGTGACCAGGACCCAGTCGGTGCCGGCCGGCGGCTGGAAGTCGACGCCGCCGTTCTCCTCGGCGACCGGGCCGAGGACGGCGACGCGGTCGCCGGGGCGGGCCGTGCGCGACCAGTGCGAGGCCGGGCCGCTGTGGCTGTCCCCGTCCTCCCCGTGCTGGACGAAGTCGACGTCCAGCTCCGCGGGTTCGTACCGCAGCTCGCGGACGGTGTACGAGCGCATGATGGCCCGCACCGCCGGGTCCTGGGTGCGCCACTGTGCGTACCAGCCGATGCCCAGGTCGTCCGGCAGGACCGGGGCGGCCTGGCCGGGCTGGGGCAGGAAGAGCTTGAAGCGCTGGTCGCGGCCGCCGGTGACCATGTCGCCGAGGCGGTCCCCGCCGAAGGTGACGCGCACGAGGGAGGGGCTGACACGCTCGGTCCGTATGACGTGGAGGTCGAACCAGCGGTAGGGCGGGGGAGGGGCGTCGCTCATCGCGAGGGGAGGTCCTTTCCTGCGTTCGGAAGGGTCAGGAGGTCTTCTTGGCCTTTTCGATAGCCGCGGCGAGGCCCTCGAGGAGGGGAGCGCAGCCGGCGTAGGAGAAGCGCGGCTCGCTGAGCCAGGGGCTGACCTGCCCGGCCTTGACGGCGGGGAGCTGTTCCCAGGTGGGCTTGCTCGCCAGGTCCTTGGGCTGGAGGGCGGAGGTGCGGCTGTCGAGCAGGATCAGGTCGGCCTTGTACTTGTCGGCGTTCTCCCAGCTGAGGCTCTCGAAGTAGCCGCCCTGGTCGAGCTTCTCGGGGACGACGAAGTCGACGCCGAGCTCGCGGAAGTACATCAGGTCCGCGTTGACGGCCGGGTTGGAGACGTAGAACAGGTCGGCGCTGCCGGAGGCGGCCATGACCTTGACGGGGTTGGCCTTGGCGGCCTTGCGCAGGGTCTCGGCGGCCTTCTCGAAGCGGGCCTTGGCGTCGAGGACCTTCCGGCTCCCGAGGTCGGCGCCGAGGGACTCGGCCAGGGCGGCGTAGCGCTTGATGGGCTCCAGCATGGAGACGCGGGCGGCGGTGAGGCCGACGCTGGGGGCGAGGCCGAGGATCTTCTTCTTGCTGTCCTCGGGCACGTACCAGAGCGCTTCGGGCTCGAACATGTTGCTGATGAGCAGGTCGGCGTCGAGCCCGGCGTACTTCTCGATGTTGAACTCGCCCCAGGCGTTGCCGAGGATCGTCAGCTTGTCGACGTCGAGGTCGCCGGCCTGCGGGTCGGGCTTGCCGTCGCCGAGCCTGGTGGGGCCGAAGACGCCGACGCACTCGACGCCGAAGTCGTGCAGGGCGGCCGCCGTGCCGGTGAAGGCGACGATCCGCTTGGGGGTCTTCGGGGACTTGGCGGTCCGGCCGCGGTCGTCCTTGAAGCTCCACGCACCGTCCTTGGCGCCCGCCGCACCCTTGCCCTCGTCGGCGTCCGACTTTCCGCCACCGCACGCGGTGAGCAGGGCCCCGAGGCCCAGGGCGCCACCCGCGGCCAGGAGGCCGCGGCGGGAGGGAGCTGTGGTGCGGGCGGTGCTCATGGGGCAGTGCTTCTCTCAACGAGGGGGGATGTGAGGGTAGGCTAACCTAACCGGGTGTTGGTCGACAGTCCCCCTCCCCCCACCGCCGCCCCCGAGGCCGCACCCCGCCGCAGGGCCGCCGCGCACGCCGTGGGGCTGCTCGCCGCAACGGGCGTACTGCTGCTGGTCGTCGCGGCGTCCATCGCCGTCGGCGCCAAGCAGATCCCCCTGGACCAGGTCTGGCACGGGCTCTTCCACTACACCGGCAACTCCACCGACGTGGTCGTACGGGACGTACGCGTCCCCCGCACCCTCCTGGGCGTGCTGGCCGGCACCGCGCTCGGCCTCGCCGGAACGGTCATGCAGGCCCTCACCCGCAACCCCCTCGCCGACCCCGGGCTGTTCGGCATCAACGCCGGGGCCTCGGCCGCCGTCGTCTCCGGCATCAGCTTCCTCGGCGTCACCTCGCTGACCGGATACGTCTGGTTCGCCTTCCTCGGCGCTGCCGTCGTCTCCGTCGTCGTGTACGCGCTGGGCGGCAGCCGCGGCGCCACGCCCGTGCGCCTCGCCCTGGCCGGCACCGCCGTGACCGCCGCGCTCAACGGCTACGTCTACTCCGTCCAGCTGATGGACTCCGCCGCCCTGGACCGGATGCGCTTCTGGACGGTCGGCTCGCTGGCCTCCGCCGACTCCACCGTCGTCACCCAGGTCGCGCCCTTCGTCGCGGTGGGCGTCGTCGTCGCCCTGGCGCTGGCCCGGCCGCTGAACGCCATGGCGCTCGGCGACGACCAGGCCCGCGCGCTCGGCACCAGGCTCACCACCACGCGCGTCCTCGCGCTGGGCTCGGTCACCCTGCTGTGCGGCGCGGCCACGGCCGCCTGCGGGCCCATCGTCTTCGTGGGGCTGATGGTGCCGCACGTCGTCCGCTCGTTCACCGGCTCCGACCTGCGCTGGGTCCTGCCGTACGCGGCGATCCTCTCGCCCGTCCTGCTGCTCGGCTCGGACATCGTCGGCCGCGTCGTCGTACGCCCCTCCGAACTGCAGGCCGGCATCGTCACCGCGCTGATCGGCGGGCCCCTGTTCATCCATCTCGTACGGCGCCGGAGGATGGCCCAGCTGTGAAGGCCGACAGGACAACGAAGACCGTGAAGGCGCTGCGCACCCGCGGCGGGCTCTCCGTGCGCGTGGACCCGCGGGCCGCGCTCGTCGTGCTGCTGCTCCTCGCCGGCGCGCTCGCCGCCTCCGTCGCCCTCATCGGCACCGGCGACTACCCCATGTCGTCCGCCGACGTCGTGCGCACCCTGACCGGCGGCGGAACGACGGCACAGGAGTTCATCGTCCACGACCTGCGGCTGCCGCGGGTCCTGGTCGGCCTGCTCGTCGGCGCGTCCCTCGGACTGGCCGGCGCGGTCTTCCAGTCCGTCTCCCGCAACCCCCTCGGCAGCCCCGACGTGATCGGCCTGGCCCAGGGCTCGACGGTGGGGGCGCTCCTGGTCATCGTGCTCTTCCAGGGCGACACCACGGCGGTCGCCCTCGGGGCGGCGTGCGGCGGCATCGTCTCCGGGGCCGCGATCTACGCGCTGGCCTGGAAGAAGGGCGTGCACGGCCACCGCTTCGTCCTCGTCGGCATCGCCATGTCCGCCGTCCTCGTCGCCGTCATCGGCTACCTGCTCACCAAGGCCAGCCTCACCGACGCCGCCCGCGCCACCATGTGGATGGTCGGCTCCCTCAACGGCCGCGACTGGGAGCAGGTGTGGCCGCTGGCGGCCGCGTGCGCCGTGCTCGTCCCCGTCGTCCTCGGCCACGGCCGCGGCCTGAAGATGCTGGAGATGGGCGACGACTCGGCGTACGCGCTCGGCGTGGCCGTCGAACGGACCCGCCTGGTGAGCATGGGGGCCGCCGTGCTGCTGACCGCCGCCGCCACGGCCGCCGCCGGGCCCATCTCCTTCATCGCCCTCGCCGCCCCCCAGCTCGCCCGCCGCCTCACCCGCTCCCCGGGGCCGGGCCTGACCGCCGCCGCCTGCACGGGCGCGACCCTGCTGGTCACCGCCGACTGGGCCTCCCAGCACCTCTTCGGCGCGGACCGGCTGCCCGTCGGAGCCCTCACCGGCATGCTCGGCGGCGGCTATCTGCTGTGGCTGCTGTTCACCGAGCGCAAGGCGGGACGGATATGAGCACGCACAAGGACAGGAACACCCCCATGAGCCGACTGACAGCCGAAGCCGTCACCCTCGCCTACGACGGGCGGGTCATCGCGGAGAACCTCTCCGTCGCCGTCCCCGACCACTCCTTCACCGTCATCGTCGGCCCCAACGCCTGCGGCAAGTCCACGCTCCTGCGCGCCCTGTCCCGCATGCTCAAGCCGGCCGCCGGATCGGTGCTGCTGGACGGCGCCGCCATCGGCTCCCACCCCGCCAAGAAGGTCGCCCGCACCCTCGGTCTGCTGCCGCAGTCCTCCGTCGCCCCCGACGGCATCACCGTCGCCGACCTCGTCGCCCGCGGCCGCCACCCCCACCAGGGGCTGCTGCGCCAGTGGTCGCCCGAGGACGAGCGCGTCGTCGAGGAGTCCATGGCGGCCACCGGGGTCGCCGCCCTCGCCGACCGGTACGTCGACGAGCTCTCCGGCGGACAGCGCCAGCGCGTGTGGATCGCCATGGCCCTCGCCCAGCGCACCCCGCTGCTGCTCCTGGACGAGCCCACCACCTTCCTCGACATCCAGCACCAGATCGAGATCCTCGACCTGTGCGCCGAACTCCACGAGGAACAGGGGCGCACCCTCGTCGCCGTCCTGCACGACCTCAACCACGCCGCGCGCTACGCCACCCACCTCATCGCCATGCGCGACGGCGCGGTCGTCGCCGAGGGCCCGCCCGGCGAGGTGGTGACGGCCGAGCTCGTCGAGCGGGTCTTCGGGCTGCGCTGCGAGGTCGTCGAGGACCCGCAGACGGGCACCCCCCTGGTCGTACCGGCCGCCCGCCGGCCCCGCACGGCTGCCGCGGCTACAGGATCGACCGCAGCCGGAGCACGTCCCGCAGGCCCGCCTTCAGCTTGACCCGGCCGCTGGCCCAGGCGCGCGCGAAGTTCAGCTTGCCGTCGACCAGGGCCACCAGGTCGTCGCCGGTCATCTCCAGCCCGATCTCGGCCCGCTGCTCGGGCGTGCCCGGCACCGTCCGCACCTCTCTGATGTGGCCGTCCCGCAGGTGGCCCACGAAGGTGACGTCGAGGTCCGTGACGTGGCAGCTGAGCGAGCGGTCGGGCGCGGCGGCGCTGCGGAGCTCGCCGCCCGCGCCCGCGAGGTTCTCCGCCAGCCGGTCGAGTGCCTCCAGGCACTCCTCAATGGTCGCCATCGCAATGGACGGTACCCCAGCCGGGCCGGAACGCAGGAGATGTCCCCGGCACGGGGTAGCGTCGGAACCATGACCGACCCGACGCGGCCGCCGACGCCGCAGCCCCTCGGCGTGGAGCGCACCCCCACCGGCCATGCCGCCGTGGACGAACGGCTGGCCCGGCTGGCGGACGCCGACCACCTCGACGTGAGCGGTCACCTGCAGGTGTACGAGGATGTACACCAGGGCCTGCGCGACGCGCTCACCGCGCTCGACCAGCGCCCGGGGCCCGGGGGCCCCACGCGTCCGTACGACAACAGGAGCTGAACCGCACGTGGCAGTGACCCGCCGCCGACTCGACGCGGAGCTGGTGCGCCGCAAGCTGGCCCGTTCGCGCGAGCACGCGAGCCAGCTGATCGCCGCAGGCCGCGTGACCGTCGGCGGAACGACGGCCACCAAGGCCGCCACGCAGGTGGAGACCAGCGCCGCCCTCGTCGTCACCCAGGACGAGAGCGACCCCGACTACGTCTCGCGCGGCGGGCACAAGCTCGCGGGCGCGCTCGCCGCGTTCACGCCGCTCGGCCTGAAGGTCGAGGGACGGCGGGCGCTGGACGCCGGCGCCTCCACGGGCGGCTTCACCGACGTCCTGCTGCGCTCGGGCGCCGCCCACGTCGTCGCGGTCGACGTCGGCTACGGACAGCTCGCGTGGTCCCTGCAGAGCGACGACCGGGTCACCGTGAAGGACCGTACGAACGTACGCGAATTGACGCTGGAGCAGATCGACGGAGAGCCGGTCGACCTGATCGTCGGCGACCTGTCCTTCATCCCGCTGGGCCTGGTGCTGCCCGCGCTGGTGCGCTGCGCCGCGCCCGACGCGGACCTGGTGCTGATGGTCAAGCCGCAGTTCGAGGTCGGCAAGGAGCGCCTGGGCGCCGGCGGCGTGGTGCGCAGCACGCAGCTGCGCGCCGAGGCGGTGCGCGCGGTCGCCGCGCGCGCGGCCGAACTGGGACTGGGCGTTCTGGGGGTCACCGCCAGCCCGCTGCCGGGTCCGTCGGGCAATGTCGAGTACTTTCTGTGGCTGCGCGCCGGTGCGCCCGACCTGGACCCGGCGGACGTTGACCGTGCAGTGGCGGAGGGGCCCCGTTGACCACTTCAGAAGCACCATCGGCAGAGCCGTCCGGACGTACCGTCTTCCTGCTCGCCCACACGGGCCGGCCGGCGGCCATCCGCAGCGCCGAACTCGTCGTCCAGGGGCTGCTGCGCTGCGGCATCGGGGTGCGGGTGCTGGCCGAGGAGGCCGCCGACCTGCCGCTGCCGGGTTCGGCGGAGCGCGTCGACGCGGGTCCCGGCAAGCCGGACGCCCTGGAGGGCTGTGAGCTGCTGATCGTCCTCGGCGGCGACGGCACGCTGCTGCGCGGCGCGGAGTTCGCACGGCGGTCCGGGGTGCCCATGCTGGGCGTCAACCTCGGGCGGGTCGGCTTCCTGGCCGAGGCCGAGCGCGACGACCTGGACAAGGTCGTCGACCGGGTCGTCACGCGCGCCTACGAGGTCGAGGAGCGGATGACCCTCGACGTCCTCGTCCGCACCGACGGGCACGTCGTGCACACGGACTGGGCGCTGAACGAGGCATCGGTCGAGAAGGCCGCCCGCGAGCGGGTGCTGGAGGTCGTCACCGAGGTCGACGGCCGCCCCGTCTCCCGCTTCGGCGGGGACGGCGTCGTGTGCGCCACGCCGACCGGATCCACCGCCTACGCCTTCTCCGCGGGCGGTCCCGTGGTCTGGCCGGAGGTCGAGGCGCTGCTGATGGTGCCGATCAGCGCCCACGCGCTGTTCGCCAAGCCGCTGGTGACGGCGCCGGACTCGGTGCTGGCGGTGGAGGTGCAGCCGCAGACCCCCAACGGCGTCCTGTGGTGCGACGGGCGGCGGACCGTGGAGCTGCCCGCCGGGGCCCGGGTGGAGGTGCGGCGCGGCGCCGTGCCGGTCCGCCTGGCCCGGCTGCACCACGCGTCGTTCACCGACCGGCTGGTGGCGAAGTTCGCGCTGCCGGTCGCGGGGTGGCGCGGGGCGCCGCACTAGCGTGCCGGGGGCTCTGCCCCGGACCCCCGGTCCTCGAGCTTTCCCGGCTACCGCTGGGAGGTGCCCCCGGACGGGCTGGATTTCCGGCCCGTCAGCCGCCTCCTCGCCTCCGTCAGCGCGGAGTCCCGCCCCGACGCGAACTCCTCGTCCGTGAACACCGGCACCCGTACGTCCGGCGCGATCCCGTCCCCGTCGTACGACCGCCCCGTCGCCGGGTCGAGGAACTCCTCGTTCGGCAGCCCGAAGCCCCACCCGTTCGGCAGGCGCCGCTCCAGGATGTCGGAGAACGACCCGTTCGTGTTCTGCCCGATCCGTACCACCTCGGGCGTACGCCCCATGAGTGCCTGCGTCGTCGTCTCGCCCGCGCTGAAGGTCAGCCGGCCGGTGAGGACCGCCACCGGTCCGGTGTGGACGGCGCCGCGGTGCGGCACCACCCGCACCGGTTCGGCCGGCGTGAACCCGCGCGGGTCCTTCGGGTCGTTCCGGGCGTGCTTGAGATAGGCCGTGTACGGGCGGTCCGTCAGCCGTTCGGCGACCTGCAGGCCGAGGCGGTCGGAGCCGCCGCCGTTGAAGCGCAGGTCCAGCACGAGGCCGCGCGGGTTCCTGCCCGGAGCGAGGACGGCGTCCAGCGCGCGGTCGAGTTCGGCGCTGTCCGCCGCGAAGGTGTGCTCGTCGGTGTAGTTGACGAAGCCGGTCAGACGCAGATAGCCGATCCCGTCCGGCAGCTCGGCGTAGGCGATCTTCCCCTTGCCCTTGCCGCTGCCCCACTTCTGGAGCCGGTCGGCGCCGACCTGGGCGGTGACCGACGCGTCGATCTTCCCGATCAGCTCGCCCGAGGGGAACGGGGTGTCCTCGCGGTGCCCGCCGAAGCAGTAGCCCGGGTTCACACTGCAGTCGCCCCGCCTCAGGTACGTGTGCCCGTCGTGCAGCGGCTCGATCATCTTCGTCAGGACGGCGAACAGCTCCTCGTCCGTGGTCCGGTCGGTGATCCGCGGCCGGTAGCGGTCGCGGACGGCCCGCCAGTCGATGCCCTTCGCGCCGAAGAAGGGGTAATTCTCCGCATACGTCTGCCAGAAGGTGTCGAAGACGGCCCGCGGGTTCTTCGCGGGGTGCGCCTCGCGGCAGGCCCCGGGCAGGGCGTCGATGCGCCGCAGTGTGCGGTGGCCGACGCTCGACGCGTAGCCGAGCCGGGCCCGGCCGGGGCCCGCCGGGGTGACGGTGGCGGACGTGCCGGTCAGCTCGGTGACGTCGCCCGGCAGACAGCCGGCCCCCGCCGTCTCGTACTCGCGCATCCGCCGCCGCCCGTCCTCGATGGAGACGACCGTGCCGTAGCCGTCCATCCGCCACACCCCGTCCAGCGAGGCGGCCGAGGACGCGCGGGGGGAGCCGGCGACGGCGCCCTGCGCTCCGCAGAAGGTGGCGAGGGCGACGGACGTGGCGAGAACGAAAGTGGCGGCGCGCCGGCCGCGCGCGGAATCGATCATGGATCCAGCCTGACGCCCCAAGGGATGCGGGCGCGATGGAGCGGTCACCCGGAACGGTGGTGGGGCTCTCCCCAGGGTGCTCGGTGGGGGAGGCCGTCGCGAGGGGGCCCCGGAACCTCGTATGGTCGTATCCGTGTTGGAGGAGATGCGGATCCGGTCCTTGGGCGTCATTGACGACGCGGTGGTCGAGCTGTCGCCCGGTTTCACGGCGGTGACGGGCGAGACCGGCGCCGGCAAAACCATGGTCGTCACCAGCCTCGGCCTGCTGCTCGGCGGGCGCGCCGACCCGGCGCTGGTGCGGGTGGGGGCCAAGGCCGCCGTCGTCGAAGGGCGCATCGCCGTCGACGGCCGCTCGCCCGTCGCCGTACGGGCCGAGGAGGCCGGCGCCGAGCTCGACGACGGCACGCTGCTCATCAGCCGCACCCTCTCCGCGGAGGGCCGCTCGCGCGCCCATGTGGGCGGGCGCAGCGTGCCCGTGGGGCTGCTGGCCGAGCTCGCGGACGACCTGGCGGCCGTGCACGGGCAGACCGACCAGCAGGGGCTCCTGCGCCCCGCGCGGCAGCGCCAGGCCCTGGACCGCTACGCCGGTGACGCGGTCTCCGTGCCGCTGGCCAAGTACACCGACGCCTACCGCCGGCTGCGCGCGGCGAGCGCCGAGCTGGCCGAGCTGACCACGCGCGCCCGCGAGCGCGCCCAGGAAGCCGACCTGCTGCGCTTCGGCCTGGACGAGATCGCCGCCACCGAGCCGCTGCCGGGCGAGGACGTCGAACTCGCCGCCGAGGCCGAGCGGCTCGGCCACGCCGAGGCCCTCGCCTCCGCCGCCACCGTCGCGCACGCGGCGCTGGCCGGCGACCCCGAGGACCCCGAGGGCGTCGACGCCCGCACCCTCGTCGCCGGCGCCGGGCGGGCCCTGGAGGCGGTGCGCTCCCACGACCCGGCCCTGGCCGCCCTGGCCGACCGGATCGGCGAGCTCGGCATCCTGCTCGGCGACGTGGCGGGGGAGCTGGCGGGCTACGCCTCCGGCCTGGACGCCGACCCGCGCCGGCTGGCCGCCGTCGAGGAGCGCCGCGCCGCGCTCACGCACCTGACCCGCAAGTACGGCCAGGACATCGCGGAGGTCCTCGCCTGGGCCGAGACCGGCGCCGCCCGGCTGGGCGAGCTGGACGGCGACGACGACCGCATCGGCGAACTGACCGCCGAGCGGGACGCGCTCCGCGCCGAGCTCGGCGGCCTGGCACAGCTGCTGACCGACGCCCGGACGGAGGCGGCGGAGCGATTCGCCGAGGCGGTGACCGCCGAACTCGCCTCGCTCGCCATGCCGCACGCACGGGTGACCTTCGCCATCCGCCAGAACGAGGTGGCCGACGCCGACGCCGGCATCGACGTGGGCGGCCGCGCCGTCGCCTACGGGCCGCACGGCGCGGACGACGTCGAACTCCTCCTCGCCTCGCACCCCGGGGCCCAGCCGCGGCCCATCGGCAAGGGCGCCTCCGGCGGTGAGCTCTCGCGCGTCATGCTCGCCGTGGAGGTCGTCTTCGCCGGTTCCGACCCGGTGCCGACGTACCTCTTCGACGAGGTCGACGCCGGCGTCGGCGGCAAGGCCGCCGTGGAGGTCGGCCGGCGGCTGGCTCGCCTGGCGCAGACGGCCCAGGTCGTCGTCGTCACCCACCTGCCGCAGGTGGCCGCGTTCGCGGACCGGCACCTGGTCGTGGAGAAGACCCACGACGGCGCCGTCACCCGCAGCGGGGTGCAGGCGATGGAGGGCGAGGCGCGGGTGCGGGAGCTGTCGCGGATGCTGGCCGGCCAGGAGGACTCGCAGCTGGCGCGGGCGCACGCGGAGGAGCTGCTGGAGGCGGCCCGGGCGGGACGCTGAGGCAGCCGCCGGATCCGGCCGGAATCCCCAAAGTGGGTGAATCCGGGGATCTGCGGGCGAGGTAGGACGGGCCGCCCTCGGAACGGTGGTGCCGGGATGTCGGTGAAGGCTGGCATCCTGGGCCCAGCACCTCGCCGTACGCCACCGCCCGACGTCGACACAGGAGCTTCCCCCGCGTGAGCAGCACACCCGGCCCCTCGCACGGGCGGCCGCCTCTGCACGCTGTTCAGGTCCTGGGCAGCGGGAGCGCGGGAAGCGGTGCCCACGTGCGGTCGCTGGCGGACGGACTGGCGGCCCGCGGCCTGCGGGTGACGGTGTGCGGGGCCCCGGCCGCCGCCGAGCGGTACGGCTTCGCGGACGCCGAGGCGGCCTTCACACCGCTGCGCGCGGGGGCGGGCGCCCTGCGCGCCGCCGCCATCCGGGCCGCGAGCGAGGACGCCGACGTGGTCCACGCGCACGGACTGCGCTCCGGCATGCTGGCCGCCCTCGCGCTGCGCGGCAGGCCCACGCCGCTGGTGGTCACCTGGCACGCCCCGGTGCGCGTCGAAGGGGCGCGCTCCCACGTCGTACGGCTCATGGAGCGCCAGGCCGCCCGGGCCGCCGCCGTGGTGCTCGGCGCCTCCCCGGACCTCGTCGACCGGGCACGGCGGCGCGGTGCCCGCGACGCCCGCCTGGCGCCCGTGGCGCTGCCCGCCCCGTCCTCCGTGCCCGAGGAGGACGAACACCTGCGGAACAAGGCCCGCGCCGAACTCGGCGCGATCGCCCGCCCCTTGCTCGTCACCGTCGGCCGCCTCGAACCCGGCCAGGGCCACGGGCCGCTCCTGGACGCCGCGCGCGCCTGGCGGGAGCTGGACCCCGAGCCGCTGCTCGTCATGGCGGGGGAGGGCGGCGAACGCCCCCGTCTGCAGCGCCGCATCGAGGACGAACACCTGCCGGTCATGCTCCTGGGCAGCCGCGACGACGTGCCCGAGCTGCTCGCGGCGGCGGACGTCGCCATCCTGCCCAGCCGCTGGGAGGCCCGCTCCCTGCTGGCACAGGAGGCGCTCCACGCGGGCGTCCCCCTGGTCGCCACCTCCGTCGGCGGCGTCCCCGACCTCCTCGGCGACGCCGCCGAGCTCGTCCCCTACGGAGACGCCACCGCCCTCGCCGACGCGGTGGCCCGCCTCCTCGACGACCCGCTGCGCTGCGCCCGCCTGGTGGCCGCCGGCCGGGCGCAGGCGGCCTCCTGGCCCTCGGAGGACGACACCGTCGCCCACGTCCTGAGCGTCTACGACGAGCTCGTCCGACGACCGTGACGGGGCCGCGTCGCTAGCCGACGTGCCGCCGCGCCCGCAACGCCAGGCTCAGGGCCAGCACCGTCTCCGGGTCCTCCAGGTCCGTGCCCAGCAGGCGCCCGATCCGCCCCAGCCGGTCGTAGAGCGTCTGCCGGTTCAGATGCAGCTCCCGTGCCGTCTCCGCCTTGCACCCGCCGCGGGCCAGGAAGGTCTCCAGCGTCGGCAGCAACGGCGGCCGGGACGCCGCGTCATGGGCCAGCAGGGGACCGATGACCCGGTCCACGTAGGCGGCCAGGTCGCCGTGCGAACGCAGCCGCCACAGCAGGACGTCCACATCCAGCCGCCGCACATCGTGCCAGGGCCGCTCCGGCAGGCCCTGGGCCGCCGTCGCCGCCTCCGCCGCGTGGCGCAGGCCCGCGCCGGCCGTCGCCCACGTCACCGGGGCGCCGACGACGACCACCGGCGGCCGGGCCGACGCCCGCTCCGCGCCCGCCCGCAGCGCCGCGGCCACGCGATCGGCCACCGCGGCCCGTTCCCCCTCCTCGCGCAGCCCCACCAGCAGTGGCACCCGCCCCTCCGGCAGCCGCACCCCCAGCAGCACCGGCACCCCGACCCCCGACAGCTCCTTGTGGACCGCCCCCGCCACGGCCGCCCAGCTGTCCGCCGGCACCAGGTCGGCCGCCATCCGCATCACCACCGGCAGCAGCGGCCCCGGACCCGGCCGGAAGCCCAGCACACGGGCCTGCGCGGGCGCGTCCGCCGCGTCCAGCCGGTCCTCGGCGAGGTCGGTGAGGAAGTCGCCCCGCCCGCGCGCGGCCAGCTCCTCCTCCTGCCGGGCCTGCAGCAGGACGACCGCCAGCAGCCCGGCGGCCCGGTCCGCGGCGATGCGGTGGACGGGCGCGAGCGGCGCGTTCACCGGCAGGACCGTCAGCCGGGCCCGCACCGCGCCCGGCCCCGGGCCGTGGCCCGGATGGTGGCCGGGGATGTCGGCGACGACGCTCCCGGGCAGCCCGGCGGCCCGCAGCCCGTCCCAGACCTGGAGCGGATCGGCCGCCCCCGGCGGCGCCGGCGCCGGACCGGCCGCGTACAGCAGGCGGCCGTCCGAGGCCTCCAGGAAGACGGGGTTGCCCGCGAAGTCCGCGAACAGCCGCAGCACCTCGGGCACCCCGCCGCCGCCCAGCAGCACCTCGGTGCAGCGCCGGTGCACGTCCTCGGCGCGGCGCAGCAGGGCGTAGTGCTCGTTGACGAGCTCGGTGTGGATCTCCTCGGTCACCGCCACGAACGGCACCTCGTGGTGCAGCTGCACCAGCGGCAGCCCGTGGGAGCGGGCCGTGTCCACCACCGCGGCCGGCAGCGCCGTGAAGCGCGAGCCCAGCTCGACGACGAGGGCCGCGATGTCCCGCTCCGCCAGGCCCCGGACGAAGGCGCGCTGCTCGGCCGGGCGGCTGCCCAGCCCCAGACCGGTGGTCAGCAGCAGCTCGCCGCCCTTGAGCAGGGCGGCGATGTTCGGCGCCTCGCCGGCGTGCACCCAGCGCACCGGCCGGTGCAGCCGGTCGGCGGCGGCCACCACCTCGGGCAGGCCCCGCCGCAGGGCCGGCAGTTCGAGGGCCCGGGCGACGGTGATGGTGCCCTGCGGAGGGGAGGGCGCGAGCGTTTCCATGGCCGCGAACCTACAGGCCGCACGCCCTGCCCCGACCCGCGTGTCAGCGCCCCGGCGCTAGCCGCCGAAGGCGCTGGAGGCGGTCAGCCGCAGCGCCGTGTCGATCAGCGGCACGTGGCTGAAGGCCTGGGGGAAGTTGCCCACCTGCCGCTGGAGACGGGAGTCCCATTCCTCGGCGAGCAGCCCCAGGTCGTTGCGCAGGGCCAGCAGCTTCTCGAAGAGCTGACGGGCCTCGTCGACGCGGCCGATCATCGCCAGGTCGTCGGCGAGCCAGAAGGAGCAGGCGAGGAAGGCGCCCTCGTCGCCTTCGAGCCCGTCGACGCCCGCGTCCGTGCCGGCGGTGGGGTAGCGCAGCACGAAGCCGTCCGGGGTCGACAGCTCCCGTTGGATGGCCTCGATGGTGCCGATGACGCGCTTGTCGTCGGGCGGCAGGAAGCCCATCTGCGGGATCAGCAGCAAGGAGGCGTCCAGCTCCTTGGAGCCGTAGGACTGCGTGAAGGTGTTGCGCTCCTTGTCGTACCCCTTCTCGCAGACGTCGCGGTGGATGTCCTCGCGCAGCTCGCGCCAGCGCTCGAGCGGGCCGTCGACGTCGCCGGCCTCGATCAGCTTGATCGTGCGGTCGACGGCGACCCAGGCCATCACCTTGGAGTGCACGAAGTGGCGGCGCGGGCCGCGCACCTCCCAGATGCCCTCGTCGGGCTCGTTCCAGTGGTCCTCGAGATAGCCGATCAGGCGCAGCTGCAGCACGGAGGCGTAGTCGTTGCGGGCCAGGCCCGTCATGTGCGCCAGGTGCAGGGCCTCGGTGACCTCGCCGTAGACGTCCAGCTGGAGCTGGCCCGCCGCGCCGTTGCCCACCCGCACCGGCTTGGAGTTCTCGTACCCCGGCAGCCAGGTCAGCTCGGCCTCGCTCAGCTCGCGCTCGCCCGCGATGCCGTACATGATCTGCAGGTTCTCGGGGTCGCCGGCGACCGCGCGCAGCAGCCACTCGCGCCAGGCGCGGGCCTCCTCGCGGTAGCCGGTGCGCAGCAGCGAGGACAGGGTGATGGCGGCGTCCCGCAGCCAGGTGTAGCGGTAGTCCCAGTTGCGCACGCCCCCGATCTCCTCGGGCAGCGAGGTGGTGGGGGCGGCCACGATGCCGCCGGTGGGCGCGTACGTCAGCGCCTTGAGGGTGATCAGCGAGCGGACCACGGCGTCCCGGTAGGGGCCGTGGTACGTACAGTGGCCGACCCACTCGCGCCAGAACTCCTCCGTGGTCTCCAGCGACCCCTCCGGGTCGGGCAGGGCCGGGGGCTCGCGGTGCGAGGGCTGCCAGCTGATGGTGAAGGCGACGCGCTCGCCGGGGGAGACGGTGAAGTCGGAGTAGGTCGTCAGATCCTTGCCGAAGGTGTCGGCGGTGGTGTCCAGCCACACGGAGTCGGGGCCGGCCACGGCCACCGTGCGGTCGCCCACCTTGTGCACCCAGGGCACGACCCGCCCGTAGGAGAACCGCATCCGCAGGGCGGACCGCATCGGCACCCGGCCGCTGACGCCCTCCACGATCCGGATCAGCTGCGGCGCGCCGTCGCGCGGCGGCATGAAGTCGATGACGCGGACCGTGCCGCGCGGGGTGTCCCACTCGGATTCGAGCACGAGGGAATCCCCCCGGTACCGGCGGCGGTCCGCCCGCGGCGGCGCGGCCCCCGAGGGGTGCGACGGGCCGATCCGCCAGAAGCCGTGTTCCTCTTCGCCGAGCAGCCCTGCGAACGCCGCATGGGAATCGAATCGGGGCAGGCACAGCCAGTCGGCCGTGCCGTCCCGGCAGACCAGGGCAGCGGTCTGCATATCGCCGATGAGTGCGTAATCCTCGATACGCCCGGCCACGTCATCTCCAGTCGAACGGCATCTCAGGACCCCGGGGGGCCTTGGCGGTCAAGCGATCTTCGACGAGCTCTGTTCCGGATGGGGAGTCCCCCCCTGGGCACCCCCGGCGGTGGCTGGGGGAGGCAACTGGGGGAAGGCGGGATGTGCCGTGCCGGCCGGCTCGCTGCGTGTGTCCGAGCAGGATACGACGCGGAGTTGGGACACGCGCGACGGTTGGGAGTTGAATCTGTGCCGAATGGGTGGCCTGACGCGTACCCCGCGCACGCCCGCCGACACGTCCGTGACGCACGGTCCGGCGGGCCGTCGCGCCGCGTCACCGGACGCGTACGGCCCCGGGCGCTGATACCCTGGTACCCCGTGGACCGGTGGGCGCAAGACCCCCCAACCGCAGCGACGGCACCCCCGAAAACAACCGGGTGATCGCCGGAACGCACCCTCACTCGCGACCACGGGAGCCCCCCTTTGGCCATTGCAGCTAAGCCCACGACGACCAAGCACCTCTTCGTCACCGGGGGTGTCGCTTCTTCGCTCGGCAAGGGACTGACGGCCTCCAGCCTGGGTGCGCTGCTCAAGGCGCGGGGTCTGCGGGTGACGATGCAGAAGCTCGACCCGTACCTGAACGTCGACCCGGGCACGATGAACCCGTTCCAGCACGGCGAGGTGTTCGTCACCAACGACGGCGCCGAGACCGACCTGGACATCGGCCACTACGAGCGCTTCCTCGACGTCGACCTCGACGGCTCGGCGAACGTCACCACCGGCCAGGTCTACTCCACCGTGATCGCCAAGGAGCGCCGCGGCGAGTACCTGGGTGACACCGTGCAGGTCATCCCGCACATCACCAACGAGATCAAGCACCGCATCCGGCGCATGGCCACCGACGACGTGGACGTCGTCATCACCGAGGTCGGCGGCACCGTCGGCGACATCGAGTCGCTGCCGTTCCTGGAGACAGTGCGTCAGGTGCGCCACGAGGTCGGCCGCGACAACGTCTTCGTCGTGCACATCTCGCTGCTGCCCTACATCGGCCCCTCCGGCGAGCTGAAGACCAAGCCCACCCAGCACTCGGTGGCCGCCCTGCGCAACATCGGCATCCAGCCCGACGCGATCGTGCTGCGCGCCGACCGCGAGGTGCCCACCGCCATCAAGCGCAAGATCTCGCTGATGTGCGACGTGGACGAGGACGCCGTCGTCGCCGCGATCGACGCCCCCTCGATCTACGACATCCCCAAGGTCCTGCACACCGAGGGCCTGGACGCCTACGTCGTGCGCAAGCTGGACCTGCCCTTCCGCGACGTGAACTGGACCCAGTGGGAGGACCTGCTGGACCGCGTCCACAATCCCTCGCACGAGGTCACCGTCGCGCTCGTCGGCAAGTACATCGACCTGCCCGACGCCTACCTCTCGGTGACCGAGGCCATCCGCGCCGGCGGCTTCGCCAACCGCGCCAAGGTCAAGATCAAGTGGGTCGCCTCCGACGAGTGCAAGACCCCCGCCGGCGCCAAGCAGCAGCTCTCGGACGTGGACGCGATCTGCATCCCGGGCGGCTTCGGCGACCGCGGCGTCAACGGCAAGGTCGGCGCCATCACCTACGCCCGTGAGAACAAGATCCCGCTGCTGGGCCTCTGCCTGGGCCTGCAGTGCGTGGTCATCGAGGCCGCCCGCAACCTGGCCGGCATCGAGGGCGCCAACTCCACCGAGTTCGACCCCGCCACCGCGCACCCGGTCATCTCCACCATGGCCGAGCAGATGGACATCGTCGCCGGCGAGGGCGACATGGGCGGAACGATGCGCCTGGGCATGTACCCGGCCAAGCTCGCCGAGGGCTCCATCGTCCGTGAGGTCTACGACGACCAGCCCTACGTCGAGGAGCGCCACCGCCACCGCTACGAGGTCAACAACTCCTACCGCGGTGAGCTCGAGAAGAAGGCCGGCATCCTCTTCTCCGGCACCTCCCCCGACAACAAGCTCGTCGAGTACGTCGAGTACCCGCGCGAGGTCCACCCCTACCTGGTGGCCACCCAGGCCCACCCGGAGCTGCGCTCCCGCCCGACCCGCCCGCACCCGCTCTTCGCGGGCCTGATCAAGGCGGCCGTGCAGCGCCAGCAGGGCTGACCTATACGGTGGACCGGGGTGAGCGCCTCCTTCCGGAGGCACTCACCCCGGTTTCCGTATCTGCTGGAGGAAGACATGGCGCAGGCACCCATCCAGGACACCGCCGACGAGTGGCGGATCACGGCCACCGGCACCCCGTTCACCGGCAACAAGACCAGTGTCCGCACCGACACCGTGGTCATGCCGGACGGGACCACCGTCACCCGCGACTACCAGGTCCACCCCGGATCGGTCGCCGTCCTGGCCCTCGACGACGAGGACCGGGTGCTGGTGCTGAACCAGTACCGCCACCCCGTGCGGCAGCGGCTGTGGGAGATCCCCGCCGGCCTGCTGGACGTCCCCGGCGAGAACCCGCTGCACGCCGCGCAGCGCGAGCTCTACGAGGAGGCGCACGTCAAGGCCGAGGACTGGCGGGTGCTGACCGACGTCTACACCACGCCCGGCGGCTGCGACGAGGCCGTACGGATCTTCCTGGCGCGCGGCATCTCCGACGTCGAGGGCGACCGCTTCGCCGTCGAGCACGAAGAGCTCGACATGCAGCTGGACCGCATCCCGCTGGCCCTGCTGGCCCGCGGCATCCTGGCCGGCGAGCTCCACAACAACTGCCTCGTCGTCGGCGTCCTTTCGGCGCTGGCCGCGCTCGCGGGCGACGGCCTGGACGCGCTGCGCCCGGCGGACGCGCCCTGGCCGGCCCGCCCGTTCGAGGCCTGACGACCCGCCGGGAACACCCTCCGCGGTCCGATCGTCATGCAACCCGAATAGGTGATCTTCAGCATGGTGGGTCCGCGTTCCCCGGAGCGCGGCGGACGGTGAACTAGGCTCGCTGTGTTCCCGACCGCGGCCGCGGCGGGCTCGTGCGTGCAGTGTGCAGGTGGAACGGGAGTGGACCCGTGGCGGAGCGGACGGTGGAAACCGGCGGACCGGCGGCGGCCCCGCCCGAGCGACGGCTGCCCGCCCCGGGCACGGGAGTGAGCCCCCGTCAGGCACCCGCCCGGCCGGCGGGTCCGGCACCGGAGGGGTTCGTCGGACGGCTGCGCGAGCTCAAGGAGCTGCGCGAGGACATCGTCCGCGCCGGGCTCGACACCCTCTCCGGCCGCAAGAAGCCCCGCAGCCGGGTGCTGCTCATCGCCGGACGCCCCGGTTCCGGGCGCACCGCCCTCGCCGAGGCACTGGCCCGGCAGCTCGCCACGGAGTACCCGGACGGAGTACTGCGCGCCCGCCTCACGGGTGCCGACGGCGCCCCCGTGCCCACCGAACGGACCGCGCGCGCCCTGCTCGCCGAGCTCGGCGCCCCCGTACCGGCGGGCGCCCTGGAGGACGAGCTCACCCAGGCCCTGCGCGCCGCCCTCGACGGGCGGCGGGTGCTGCTGCTCCTCGACGACGCCGCGGGCGCCGAACAGGTGGACCCGCTGCTGCCGGACGAACCCGACTGCCTCGTCGTCGCCGTCTCGCGCGGCCCGCTGACCGGGGTGCCCGACGTCCGGCCGTGCACCCTCGGCGGGCTGGACACGGCCGCCGCCGTCGAACTGCTGGAGCGGTACGCGGGCCCGACCCGCATCACCTGCGACCCGGTGGCGGCGGCCGCCGTCGTCGAGGAGTGCGGCGGCCAGCCCGCCGCCCTGGTGCTGGTCGGCGGCTGGCTCGCGGCCCGTACCAAGATGACGATCGTCGACGTCGCCAAGCGGCTGCGGGAACTGCCGCCCGCCGTCGACGGCTACGAGAACGCCGGCCGGCCGCTCGCCCGGGCCTTCTGGCTCGCCTACGAGGCGCTGCCGCCGCCCGCCGCCCGCACCCTGCACCTCCTCGCACTGGCCCCGGCCGGGCTGCTCGACGCGCACACCGCCTCGGCCCTGGCCGGCTCCTCGCTGGCCACCGCCCAGTCCGCGCTGGAGGACCTCACCACCCGGGGCCTGCTGCGCCCGGAGGCACCCGAGAGCGACTCGGGCGCGCTGCCGGCGCAGTACCGGGTGCCCGGCTGCCTGGCCCCGCTGCTCGGCGCGCTGCTGCAGGCGCAGGAGCGGCCCGCCGAGATCGAGCTGGCGCGCGCCCGGATGCTGGAGCGCACCGTGCGCCAGCTGCACTCCTGCCGGGCCGCCACCGAGCGGAACGATCCGGCGGTGCGCAGACGGATCGAACAGCTGCCCAGGCCGCTGCGCTTCTCCTCGGAGCGGGCCGCGCAGGAGTGGCTGCTGGCGCGGCTGCCGGCGCTGCTGGCCGCCGCGCGCCTGGCCGTGGAGGACGGCCGGCTCGACACCCTCGCGCGGCGGCTGGTCTCCGCGCTGACCCGGGCACTCACCGCCCACCTGGGCCCGGAGGCGGCGGCGCCCGAGCTGTACGGGCTGCACCAGCTCGTCCTCGACGTGGCGCGGCGCTGCGAGATGCCGCTGGAGAAGGCCGCGGCGCTGCTGAACCTCGGCGACCTGGACGCCCGGGCCGGGCGCACCGCCGAGGCGCTCGACCGCTACCGCCAGGCGCTGCAGTCGGCGCGCGAGGCGGGCGATCCGTACGCGACCAGCCGCGCGCTGGAGTCCATCGCCGCCGCCCATCAGCAGCTGGGCGACTGGCAGCGGGCGGCCGACTGGTACCGGCGGGGGCTGGAGCTGCGGCTGACGCGGGGTGAGCTCGCCGACGAGGCACGGCTGTACGGGCGCCTCGGCGCGGTGCACAGCTACGCCGGCCAGTGGGCGGAGGCGCTGCGCGACTGGCGTGCCGCGGCCGCCGCCTGCCGCAGGCTGCGGGACCAGCCCGGGCACGCCCGGGCGCTGAGCGAGGCCGCCCGGGTGCTGGAGCACGCGGGCCGGCCCCGTGAGGCGCTGCGCACCTGCCTGGAGGCGGTGGAGTGCGCCAAGGGCGCGGGCGACGCCCGGCTGGAGGCGGCGGTGCGGCTGCGGCTGGCGGACACCCTCGAGCGGCTGGGCGACCCGGCCTCGGCGGACGAGCACCGGCAGTCCGCCGAGCGGCTGCTGGGGGCCGGGGACGAGGGAGCCCAGGGGCCCGCAGGAGAGGCGGCGGGTGCTCCTCCGGGAGAGCCTTAGAGAGAGGGGTGCCGACGGAGGTTCAGTAGGGGTTACGCAGGGTACCGGATCTTCGACCTAAGAAACCGGTGGCGGTTGGCGCAAAGATTGGTGCATTGCAAGGCTAGACAGCGCGCAATCCTTCATTAGACTGGCAACGCCGCGGTCGACGCGGTCTGCTCTGGTGTGCCCGGCATATCAGGATTAGCCTGTCATTCTCTGATATAAGGACCGTGATCGACGTGAAGGTCGGCATCCCCCGCGAGGTCAAGAACAACGAATTCCGCGTGGCCATCACGCCCGCCGGCGTGCATGAGCTGGTGCGCAACGGCCACCAGGTCTTCGTCGAGAAGGATGCCGGTGTCGGCTCCTCCATCACCGACGCCGAGTACGTGGCCGCCGGTGCGGCCATCCTGGACACCGCTGACGACGTCTGGGCCACCGCCGACCTGCTGCTGAAGGTCAAGGAGCCGATCGCGGAGGAGTACCACCGCCTCCGCAAGGGCCAGACCCTCTTCACCTACCTGCACCTCGCCGCCTCCCGCGAGTGCACGGACGCGCTGCTCGAGTCGGGCACCACCGCCATCGCGTACGAGACGGTCGAGCTCGCCAACCGCGCGCTGCCGCTGCTCGCCCCGATGTCCGAGGTCGCGGGCCGGCTGGCCCCGCAGGTCGGCGCCTACCACCTGATGCGCTCGGCCGGCGGCCGCGGCGTGCTGCCGGGCGGCGTCCCGGGCACGGCGGCGGGCAAGGCCGTCGTCATCGGCGGCGGCGTCTCCGGCTGGAACGCCGCGCAGATCGCCGTCGGCATGGGCTTCCACGTCACCCTGCTCGACCGTGACATCAACAAGCTCCGCGAGGCCGACAAGGTCTTCGGCACCAAGGTGCAGACGATCGTCTCCAACGCCTACGAGCTGGAGAAGGCCGTCGTCGAGGCCGACCTGGTCATCGGCGCCGTCCTCATCCCGGGTGCCAAGGCCCCCAAGCTGGTCACCAACGAGCTCGTCGCCAAGATGAAGCCCGGAAGTGTACTTGTCGACATTGCGATCGACCAGGGCGGCTGCTTCGAGGACTCCAAGCCGACCACCCACGCGGAGCCGACCTTCCAGGTCCACGACTCCGTCTTCTACTGCGTCGCCAACATGCCGGGCGCGGTGCCGAACACCTCGACCTACGCGCTGACCAACGCCACGCTGCCCTACATCGTGGAGCTGGCCAACCGCGGCTGGCAGGAGGCGCTGCGTCGCGACGCCGCGCTCGCCAAGGGTCTCAACACGCATGAGGGTCAGGTCGTTTACGGCCCCGTCGCCGAGGCGCACGGTCTGCCGCACGTCGAACTGAGCACCCTGCTCGGCTGAGCCGTCATGGCGTAACCCATAAGAGCACGCACCCGGCCGGGCCTTGTCGAGCAAGGTCCGGCCGGGGTGTTTTGCCGTGCTTTGACCTGCCCGTGATTCTTCCGGGTTATCCGCCGTACACCCTTGACAGAAGGGTGTTCGATTGCCGACACATCGTGCCGTCTCCGGCGGATTGTGTTGCTGCGGACCGCCGACACGCCATAGAGTCGCCAACCGTCGGCATGGTGCCACGCTGACGTATCTAGATGTTGCCTGGTCACCAAGGAGGTAGGACGACTTGTGAATGAGTCGACATTTGCTCCCGGGGGTGGTCACCCAGGAATGCCTGCGCTGGGCCAGAGTCCCGTGGGACTCCAAGCTGTCGGCTCCGTCGCTGTCCACACCTTCGCAGCCCACCAGAACATCCAGAGCATGACGACAGCCCACCAGAGCATGGACGGTCAACACGTGAACGCCATGGCCGGCGACCGGGGCGGGGCGGAATCCACCCGTCTCGCCGACTACGAGCAAGTGCCGGACGGGCACTTCTACGACCCCGACGCGGAGTACGAGCCCGACCCCGAGTACGCGGCGACGCTCGCACCCGACGCCGCGCGCCAGCGCCGTGAGCGCATCGGCCCCACCGGGCGTCCCCTGCCGTACTTCCCGATCCCCGGCCCGCTGGCCCACCACGGCCCGGCCAAGATCATCGCGATGTGCAACCAGAAGGGCGGGGTCGGCAAGACCACCTCGACCATCAACCTGGGCGCCGCGCTCGCGGAGTACGGACGCCGGGTCCTGCTGGTCGACTTCGACCCCCAGGGCGCGCTCTCGGTCGGCCTCGGGGTCAACCCGATGGAGCTCGATCTGACGGTCTACAACCTGCTCATGGAGCGGGGCATGTCGGCCGACGAGGTGCTGCTGAAGACGGCCGTCCCCAACATGGACCTGCTGCCCAGCAATATCGACTTGTCGGCGGCCGAGGTCCAGCTCGTCAGCGAGGTCGCCCGCGAATCCACGCTCCAGCGCGCCCTGAAGCCGCTGATGTCGGACTACGACTACATCGTGATCGACTGTCAGCCCTCGCTCGGCCTGCTCACCGTCAACGCGCTGACGGCGGCTCACAAGGTGATCGTGCCGCTCGAGTGCGAGTTCTTCGCGCTGCGCGGCGTCGCGCTGCTCACCGAGACGATCGAGAAGGTCCAGGAGCGGCTCAACCCCGAACTCGAGCTGGACGGCATCCTCGCCACGATGTACGACTCGCGGACCGTGCACAGCCGTGAGGTCCTCGCGCGCGTGGTCGAGGCGTTCGACGATCACGTCTACCACACCGTCATCGGCCGTACGGTCCGCTTCCCCGAGACCACGGTCGCGGGCGAGCCCATCACCACGTACGCGTCCAACTCCGTCGGCGCCGCCGCGTACCGTCAGCTGGCCAGGGAGGTGCTCGCCCGGTGTCACGCCGAGTGAGTCTGCCCGGTGCCGACGAGCTGTTCCGCACCACCGGCGGGATGGGGCTGCAGTCCTCCTCCCCGCGCCGGAAGGCGAACGGCGAGCCGCGGGTGCCGGGACCGGGCGACGGGCCCGACGTCGAGCGCCCGGCCAAGGGCGCGGAGCGGGACGGGCGCGGTGCGGCCGCCCCCGCGGCCGCGGCGGCCACGGGCCAGGAGCAGGACGCCGAGCGCCGTGCCGCGGACGGCCGTGAGCGCGCGGCCGCCGCCCGTGCGGCGGGCGAGCCCGCCGCCCAGGGCAAGCGGCGCGGGCGCGCCGCCAACCGCCGGCCCAGCGGGCGCGAGCGCCACGACGAGAAGATCACCGTCTATGTCTCCGCCGAGGAGCTCATGGACCTCGAGCACGCCCGGCTGGTGCTGCGCGGCGAACACGGGCTCGCGGTCGACCGCGGCCGCATCGTCCGCGAGGCCGTCGCCGTCGTCCTCGCCGACCTGGAACAGCGCGGCGACGCGAGCATCCTCGTGCGGCGCCTGCGCGGCCGCTAACCTGCCGTCAACCGCAGTCGAACGCCGTTCCCGCACTCCGGGCCGTACGGCCCGCCGCCCCGCCCCGCACCCTGGAACCCCGATGCCCGCAGCCGCTCCCTTTCCGGCCCGCCGTCCGCTGGGCCGCGGCCCGGGGAACCGGCCGGTGGAGCCGGAGGCGCCGGCTGTCGACGAGGTCCCGGTGCCGGAAGGGCCCGGGCCGGACGGGCCGCAGGCCGCCGCGGCCGCCGGTGGTGCGGAGGACGGGCGGTTCACCGTCCGGCTGGCGAACTTCGAGGGGCCCTTCGATCTGCTGCTGCAGCTGATCGCCAAGCACAAGCTGGACGTCACCGAAGTCGCCCTGTCCAAGGTCACCGACGAGTTCATGGCGCACATCCGTGCCATGGGACCGGACTTCGACCTGGACCAGACCACCGAGTTCCTCGTGGTCGCGGCGACGCTGCTCGACCTCAAGGCGGCCCGGCTGCTGCCCGCCGCCGAGGTGGAGGACGAGGCGGACCTGGCCCTGCTGGAGGCGCGCGACCTGCTCTTCGCCCGGTTGCTGCAGTACCGGGCGTACAAGCGGATCGCGGAGATCTTCAGCGAGCGGCTGGCCACGGAAGGCCGCCGCCACCCCCGTACGGTCGGCCTGGAGCCGCACCACGCCGAGCTGCTGCCCGAGGTCGTCCTCGGTATCGGGCCGCAGCGGCTGGCGGAGCTGGCCGTCAAGGCCATGCGGCCCAAGCCCGCGCCCCAGGTGTACGTGGACCACATCCACGCGCCGCTGGTCAGCGTCCGGGAGCAGGCGGAGGTCGTGGTGACCCGGCTGCGCGAGGCGGGCGAGGCGAGCTTCGGGGAGCTCACCAAGGACGCACCGGACACCCTCACCGTCGTGGCGCGTTTCCTGGCCCTTCTGGAGCTCTACCGCGAGCGGGTGGTCGCCCTGGACCAGGACGAGGCGCTGGGGGCCCTGAACGTCCGCTGGACGGGCGCGGAGGACGCCCGCCCGACGGTGACGGACGAGTTCGACCGCGAGCCGGAGACCGAGCCGGAGGCCGGACGGGACACCGGGACCGGGCCGGAGCCGGAGGAGAGCACACCGTGACCGAAGACGTGATCCACGACATGGCTGAAGACGTGACCGAAGACCTGGCCGGGGAGACGGCCCTCGCGCGGCTCGCCCTCAAGCCGGCCCTGGAGGCCGTGCTCATGGTCGTCGACGAGCCCGCCACCGAGGAACACCTCGCCAAGGTCCTCGAGCGGCCCCGCCGCGACGTCGCCGCCGCCCTGCGCGAGCTGTCCGACGACTACACCGCCCAGGGCCGCGGCTTCGACCTGCGGCACGTGGCCGGCGGCTGGCGTTTCTTCACCCGCACCGAGTACGCCGACGCCGTCGAGGCCTTCGTCCTCGACGGGCAGCAGGCCCGGCTCACCCAGGCCGCGCTGGAGACCCTGGCCGTGGTCGCGTACCGTCAGCCGGTCAGCCGTTCGCGGGTCTCGGCCGTACGCGGCGTGAACTGCGACGGCGTCATGCGCACCCTCCTCCAGCGCGGTCTGGTGGAGGAGGCGGGGACGGAACCCGAAACAGGTGCGATCCTGTACAGGACGACGAATTACTTTCTGGAGCGCATGGGCCTGCGCGGCCTGGACGAGCTCCCGGAGCTCGCCCCCTTCCTCCCCGAGGCGGAAGCGATCGAGGGCGACACTCAGGAAGGTGTGCCGTCGTTCGATCCGGACGCACCGGACACCGACGCAGACGACAAGACGGAACTTTGATGCGAAGCAGCGGCAGGAACAGCGGAAGCGGCAACCGGGACGACCGGGGCGGCCGGGCAGGGTCTTCCCGTCCGGCGTCCGGGGGCGGGCGCGCGGGCGGCGGCCGTTCCGGCGGCGGACGCCCCGAGAGCGGCGGCCGCTCCGGTGGCGGGAGCTACGGCGGCGGTCGTTCCGGCGGCGGCAGCTACGGCGGCCGCTCCGAGGGCGGGCGTTACGAGGGCGGTCGCGGCGGGGACCGTCGCGACGACCGTCGCGATGACCGGCAGCAGGAGCGTCCGCGTCGTCCGCGCCCCGAGGAGCGCCGTTACGACGTGGGCCCGGACGCCGAGCGCACCCGCGGCGGCGCCACCAGCGGCCGTCAGAGCGGTCCCACCAGCGGCCGGGGCGCGGCGGCCCGCGGCGGTGCCAAGGGCGGCCCCAAGCGGAGCTCCACGGCCGGCTCCGGCGGTCGCAGCAGCGGCCCCGCCCGTGGCCACGGCTACGCCCCCGCCCGCCCGCGCGAGCTCGACGCCAAGATCGAGGAGCGCAACCGGGAGCGGCACAACAAGCCGCAGGTGAAGACCCCCAAGACCTTCCCCGGCGCCGAGCAGGAAGGCGAGCGCCTGCAGAAGGTGCTGGCCCGGGCCGGCATGGGCTCGCGGCGTGCCTGCGAAGAGCTCATCGAGATGGCGCGCGTCGAGGTCAACGGCGAGATCGTCACCGAGCAGGGCCTGCGCGTGGACCCGGAGAAGGACGAGATCAAGGTCGACGGCCTGACGGTCGCCACCCAGTCGTACCTCTTCTTCGCGCTCAACAAGCCGGCCGGCGTCGTCTCCACCATGGAGGACCCCGACGGCCGCCAGTGCCTCGGCGACTACGTCACCAACCGCGACACCCGGCTCTTCCACGTCGGCCGTCTCGACACGGAGACCGAGGGCATCATCCTGCTCACCAACCACGGTGAGCTGGCCCATCGCCTCACGCACCCCAAGTACGGCGTGCAGAAGACGTACCTGGCGGCCATCACGGGCCCGCTGCCGCGCGACATCGGCAAGCAGCTCAAGAGCGGCATCCAGCTCGAGGACGGCTGGGCCCGCGCCGACAACTTCCGGGTCATCCAGCAGACCGGCAAGAACTACCTCGTCGAGGTGACCCTCCACGAGGGCCGCAAGCACATCGTGCGCCGCATGCTCGCCGAGGCCGGCTTCCCGGTCGAGAAGCTGGTCCGCACCAGCTTCGGCCCGATCCCCCTGGGCGACCAGAAGTCCGGCTGGCTGCGCCGCCTGACCAACACCGAGGTCGGCATGCTCATGCGCGAGGTCGACCTCTAGACCACCCGGTAGACCACCCGGCAGGGCGGGCCGCACGGCCCGCCCTGGCGTCGGCCGTGCGGCGCTCGTGCCGCCCGTGGGCTACGACCACACCGCCAGGCCCGTCGCCCGGCCCTGCTCGTCGCGCTGGATCTCCATCATGCCCTCCACCGCGTCACGGGTGATCCTGCCGAAGACGTGCGGGAACAGGATGTCCGCCGCCACCCCCGGCGGCGGCGCCGGGTCGGCGGCCTCCCAGCGCACCATCACGTCCAGCTTGTGCTCGTCGATCAGCAGGGCCATCAGCGGGCCGGGCACGTCGCGGTAGAACGCGGTGGCCACGGCGAGCGTCGTCGCCTCGTCGGGGGAGCAGTGGACGAAGCCCTCCTCGGCGAGGGACGCGGGGGAGTAGGGGCGGTCGGGCACGGTCAGCCAGTCGTCCAGGCGCACCACGTGATAGATCATGAACACGGTTGTACCCGACGAGGGCCCCGCCAGTCCCGGACGGGGGGCTGACTAGGCTGGGGCCGTGAGAACCGCCCTTGTCATCGGAACCGGACTGATCGGCACGTCCGCCGCCCTCGCACTGGCCGGTCGCGGCGTCCAGGTGCACCTCATGGACCACGACCCCGCCCAGGCCCGTACGGCCGCCGCACGCGGCGCCGGCACGGACCAGGCGCCCGAGGGACGTGTGGACCTCGCGATCGTCGCCGTACCGCCCGCACACGTCGCCGTGACCCTCGCCGAGGCGATCCGCGACGACCTCGCCCGCGCCTATCTGGACGTCGCCAGCGTCAAGGGCGGTCCGCGCCGCGAGCTCGAGGAGCTCGGCTGCGACCTCAGCGGCTACCTCGGCACGCATCCGATGGCCGGGCGCGAGCGCTCCGGCCCGATGGCGGCCACCGCCGACCTCTTCGAGGGCCGGCCCTGGGTGCTGACCCCGACCCCCGCCACCGACACCGAGGTCCTCAACCTCGCCCTCGAACTGGTCGCCCTGTGCCGGGCGGTGCCCGTCGTCATGGACGCCGACGCCCACGACCGCGCCGTCGCCCTCGTCTCGCACACCCCGCAGCTGATCTCCAGCATGGTCGCCGCCCGCCTGCGGGAGGCCGACGAGACGGCCGTGCGCCTGTGCGGCCAGGGCATCCGCGACGTCACCCGCATCGCGGCCTCCGACCCGCGCATGTGGATCGACATCCTCTCCGCCAACCCCGGGCCCGTCGCCGACGTCCTCGCCGACGTCGCCGCCGACCTCGACGAGACGGTACGGGCCCTGCGCGCCCTGGACTCCGCCGACGAGGACAAGCGCCTGGGCGGCGCGGCCGGCATCGAGGCCGTCCTGCGGCGCGGCAACGCGGGCCGCTCCCGGGTCCCCGGCAAGCACGGCGCGGCTCCGGCGGCCTACGAGAGCGTGAGCGTCCTCATCGGCGACCAGCCGGGCGAGCTGGCCCGGATCTTCGCCGACGCCGGCCGGGCGGGCGTCAACATCGAGGACGTACGCATCGAGCACGCCACCGGCCAGCAGGCGGGCCTGATCCAGCTGATGGTCGAGCCGGCGGCCGTGGCGGGACTCACCGCGACGCTCCGGGACCGGGGCTGGGCGGTGCGCCAGTAGCCGCCCGGACCGTACGGCTGCGCGGGGCGGTCCGGCGAGCCAGTAACCTTGGGTGAGCCTGATATGGGCCCATCCGCTCCGCCCCGTGCACAAGGAAGGTGTCTGACACCGTGGAAACCGCCGCCCGGACCGCCCCGGCAGCTGTCATCGTCGGCATCGACGGCCCCTCCGGCACGGGCAAGTCCAGCACCTCCAAGGCCGTGGCCGCCAAGCTCGGCCTGCGCTACCTGGACACCGGCGCCCAGTACCGGGCGATCACCTGGTGGATGCTGAGCAACGGCATCGACGTCGCCGACGCCGCCGCCGTGGCCGACGCCGCCGCCAAGCCGGAGATCATCTCCGGCACCGACCCGGCCGCGCCCACCATCACCGTCGACGGGGCGGACGCCTCGGCGCCCATCCGCACCCGTGAGGTCACCGCGGCGGTCAGCGCCGTCAGCGCGGTGCCGGAGGTGCGCACGCGCCTGACCGAGCTGCAGCGGACGATCGCTGCCGAGGCCCCGGACGGCATCGTCGTCGAGGGCCGGGACATCGGCACCACCGTGCTGCCCGACGCCGACCTCAAGATCTTCCTCACCGCCTCGGCCGAGGCGCGCGCCGCCCGCCGCAGCGGTGAGCTGAAGGGCAAGGAGGCGACCGACCTGGCCGCCACCCAGGCCGCCCTGATCAAGCGGGACGCGGCCGACTCCGGCCGCAAGACCTCCCCGCTCGCCAAGGCCGCCGACGCCGTCGAGGTCGACACCACCGAGCTGACGCTCGAGCAGGTCATCGAGTGCGTCGTCACGCTCGTGGAGGAGCGGCGGGCAGCGGCGTGAGCGGACCTGTCACCGGAACCGAGGCCGGGGCCGCCGTCGGCCGCCGGATCGGGATCGGGCTGATGTACGGGCTGTGGAAGCCCCGTGTCCTGGGCGCCTGGCGGGTGCCCACCGCGGGGCCGGTCATCCTGGCCGTCAACCACTCCCACAACATCGACGGCCCGATGGTGATGGGCACCGCGCCCCGCCCGGTGCACTTCCTGATCAAGCAGGAGGCGTTCACCGGCCCGCTGGACCCGTTCCTGCGGGGGATCGGCCAGCTCAAGGTGGACCGCGAGAGCGCCGACCGGGCCGCCATCGGCGACGCGCTGGCCGTGCTGGAGCGCGGCCACGTCCTGGGGATCTTCCCCGAGGGCACCCGGGGCGAGGGCGACTTCTCGTCGCTGCGTGCCGGGCTGGCCTATTTCGCCGTACGGTCGGGGGCGCCGATCGTGCCGGTGGCGGTGCTGGGCAGCGCCCGCGAGCGGGGCCGGCTGGTCCCCGGGCTGCCCCCGCTGCGCAGCCGGATCGACGTGGTCTTCGGTGACCCGTTCGAGGCGGGCGACGGCAGCGGGAAGCGGACCCGGACCGCGCTGGACGCGGCCGCGACCCGGGTCCAGCAGCGGCTGGCCGCACACCTGGCGGAAGCCAGGCGGCTGACCGGTCGTACGACCAACGAGACTTGAGTAGCGGCCCGCACGGGCGGTCCGCCGATGACGAAGAACGAGGAACTTACTTCATGAACGACCAGATCCACTCCGGCGACGAGCACGGTGAGCTTGGCGACGCCGAGTACGCGGAGTTCATGGAGCTCGCGGCGCAGGAGGGCTTCGACGCCGAGGAGGTCGAGAGCGAGCTCGCCGCCGCCGGCCACGGCCCGCTGCCCGTGCTCGCCGTCGTCGGCCGCCCCAACGTCGGCAAGTCGACGCTGGTGAACCGCATCATCGGCCGCCGCGAGGCCGTCGTCCAGGACAAGCCGGGCGTCACCCGCGACCGCGTCACCTACGAGGCCGAGTGGGCCGGCCGCCGCTTCAAGGTCGTCGACACCGGCGGCTGGGAGCAGGACGTCCTCGGGCTCGACGCCTCCGTCGCCGCCCAGGCGGAGTACGCGATCGAGGCCGCCGACGCGGTGGTCTTCGTCGTGGACGCCACGGTCGGCGCCACCGACACCGACGAGGCCGTCGTCAAGCTGCTGCGCCGCGCGGGCAAGCCCGTCGTGCTGTGCGCCAACAAGGTCGACGGCCAGTCCGGCGAGGCCGACGCCACCGCGCTGTGGTCGCTCGGTCTCGGCGAGCCGATGCCGGTCTCCGCGCTGCACGGCCGCGGCACGGGCGACATGCTCGACGAGGTGCTCAACGCCCTGCCCGAGGCCCCGGCCCAGACCTTCGGCACCGCCCCCGGCGGACCGCGCCGCATCGCGCTGATCGGCCGCCCG
This sequence comes from Streptomyces sp. NPDC021096, assembly GCF_040641275.1. Taxonomy (NCBI): domain Bacteria; kingdom Bacillati; phylum Actinomycetota; class Actinomycetes; order Kitasatosporales; family Streptomycetaceae; genus Streptomyces; species Streptomyces sp. NPDC021096. Next base: position 35,812 of record NZ_JBFADG010000017.1, read on the forward strand.
AACGTCGGCAAGTCCTCCCTGCTGAACAAGGTCGCGGGCGAGGAGCGGGTCGTCGTCAACGAGCTGGCCGGCACCACCCGCGACCCGGTCGACGAGCTGATCGAGCTGGGCGGCACGACCTGGAAGTTCGTCGACACCGCCGGCATCCGCAAGCGCGTGCACCTGCAGGAGGGCGCGGACTACTACGCCTCCCTGCGCACCGCCGCGGCGGTCGAGAAGGCCGAGGTCGCGGTCATCCTCATCGACGCGAGCGAGACCATCAGCGTCCAGGACCAGCGCATCATCACCATGGCCGTCGAGGCCGGGCGTGCGATGGTCCTCGCGTTCAACAAGTGGGACACCCTCGACGAGGAGCGTCGCTACTACCTCGAGCGCGAGATCGAGACCGAGCTGCAGCAGATCGCGTGGGCGCCGCGGGTCAACGTCTCGGCGCGCACCGGCCGCCACATGGAGAAGCTGGTCCCGGCGATCGAGACGGCCCTGGAGGGCTGGGAGACGCGGGTGCCGACCGGTCGGCTGAACGCCTTCCTCGGCGAGCTCGTCGCGGCCCACCCGCACCCGATCCGGGGCGGCAAGCAGCCCCGCATCCTCTTCGGCACCCAGGCGGGCACCAAGCCCCCGCGCTTCGTGCTCTTCGCCTCCGGCTTCATCGAGGCCGGCTACCGGCGCTTCATCGAGCGCCGTCTGCGCGAGGAGTTCGGCTTCGAGGGCACCCCGATCCACCTGTCGGTGCGGGTGCGTGAGAAGCGCGGTCGCAAGAAGTAGGCGAGAAGCAGGACGGTAGTACGACGCCGGGCAGCCCCGGATCCCACCGGGGTCCGGGGCTCCGTCGTATGCCGAGCGGGTCGGCGGCTAGAAGCCGCGGGAGCGGCCGTCGCGCGGGGCGGGCGGCAGGGCGGGCAGCTGACTGCCGCGCGGGCGCCCGTAGTACGACTCCCACACCGCGTTGTACCCCGACTGACCCGGATAGGCGGACGGCCCCGTCAGCTGCCCGGCATAGCCGTACCCGCCCTGGTGCGGGCCGAAGGCCTTGAACCGCAGGTCCTCCTCGCCCGAGCGGTCCCCGGGCAGGGCCCGGAAGGATCGGCGGTACTCGGAGCAGAGAGCGTCGTAGATCGGGGTGACCGAGGCGGGGTGACTCTCCGTGGAGGCGTCGCGGGGTGGCCGCATGCCGGGAATGTGGTTCGGGTACGAGGTCCGGGCGGGTTCGTATGAGTACACATCCCTGCCAACGACCTCGAGGCCCGTCGGATGCGGCCCCGGGCGCGAATGGCCCGCCGGGAGCATGCCCGTCGGGTGCACGACGGGGCGCAGGTCGCCGCTCATGTGCCCGCCAGCGGCATGGCCGCCCCCACCAGCCGGCCGTTCGCGGCCGCCCGGTCCAGGGCCTCGCGCAGCAGGTCCTCGCGCGGCTGTGCCCCGATCGTCCCGACCGGGGCACAGAAGACCAGCACCTGGCGCGTCTTGTTGACCGCGGCCCGCCACTCGTCGGCGACCTGCATCGCCTGGTGCGCCTGCCACCAGGCCTGGGGGGTGGTCCCCCCGGCCGGCGGCTGCATGACCGCGTGCAGCTTGCCCATGGCCACCAGCACCGACCAGCCCGGCAGCGGCGGCGGCTCCTCGTCGACGTCGGTCACGGGCGCGAAGCCCTGCTCGGTGAGCAGCTCCAGGAAGACGTCGACCGGGCCCGTGGTGCCCGGGCGGGCGATCGGCCCCAGCGGCTCCACCACCAGCGCCGGGTGCACATTGCCGCCGACCAGCACCAGACCGCTCGTCACCCCGAGCTCGGCCTGCAGCGGCACCTCCGGCTCGCCCTCGCCGGTGATGGAACGCACGGCCCCCTGCAACTGCTCCTCGGAGACCGGGACCACCTGGGAGGGGATGCAGGCGGCGTGGGCGAAGGCCAGCACGGCCGTCTCGTCCCCGACGAACAGCACCGTGCTGGTGCGTTCCTTCTCGGTGTGGCCGGGAGTGCGGCAGGAGGTGCAGTCGTAGAGCCCCGGGGCGCTGTCGCCGCCCAGCAGACGCTCCGCTTCCTCGGCGCCGATCTCGGCGCGTACCTCGTCGCTGACATCGAGCATGCGCGGCACGGGGTCTCCTCGAAAACTTGGTGTGACACTCGGTGGGCAAGCACGGCGGATCGCTACGCGGGGTGAGCATGGCGGAACCCGGCTCGTAAGGAGACAACGGACGATCCATGGCCTGGGTCACGCCCCGGAAAAGTTCCCGGATCCGCTACCGATTCGCCATCTGTTGAAGAACGACTTGGTGATCAAGGCCAACCTGCCGGCCCGCCCCACGGTCTAACCTCTCAGTGGAGGCGGGCTACCAGGACTGTCCGCGGCATACCGGCTGCATGGGGACGAATGCACATCTCATTCCTGATTCACAACGCGTACGGCATCGGCGGCACGATCCGCACCACGTACAACCTGGCGGGCACCCTCGCCGAGCAGCACGACGTGGAGATCGTCTCCGTCTTCCGTCACCGCCAGGAGCCGGTCTTCACCCCCAGCCCCAAGGTGCGGCTGCGCCATCTGGTGGATCTGCGCAAGGACAGCCCCGGCTACGAGGGCGACGACCCCGACTACCAGCGCCCGGCGTCGGTCTTCCCGGCCACCGAGGGCCGCTACAAGCAGTACAGCGCCCTCACCGACCGGCGGATCGCCGAGCACCTGCGGGGCCTGGACTGCGACGTGGTGGTCGGCACCCGCCCCGGGCTCAACGTCCACATCGCCCAGCAGGCCCGCCGCGGCCCGGTCCGCGTCGGCCAGGAGCACCTGACGCTCGGCACCCACTCCCCGCGCCTGAAGCTGACGCTGCGCACCCACTACCCGCGCCTGGACGCCGTCACCACCGTGACCGAGGCCGACGCCGAGACCTACCGCAAGCTGATGCGGCTGCCGGGCGTACGCGTCGAAGCCGTGCCCAACAGCGTGCCCGCACCGGCGCTCGAGCCCGCCGACGGCAGCGGCAAATGGGTGATCGCCGCCGGCCGGCTCGCCCCCGCCAAGCGCTACGACATCCTCATCCGCGCCTTCGCGAAGGTCGTCGCCGAGCGCCCCGACTGGCGGCTGCGGATCTACGGTGCCGGTGCCGAGCGCGCCAAGCTGCGCGCCCTCATCGACAAGCACGGCCTGTACAACCACGTCCTGCTCATGGGCCCGGCCACGCCGCTGGACCCCGAGTGGGTCAAGGGCTCCATCGGTGCGGTCACCTCCAGCCTGGAGTCCTTCGGCATGACCATCGTCGAGGCGATGCGCTGCGGGGTGCCGGTGGTCTCCACCGACTGCCCGCACGGCCCAGGAGAGATCATCAACGACGGCGTCGACGGACTGCTCGTGCCCGTCGGCAAGCCCGACGCCGTCGCCGCCGGGCTGCTGAAGCTCATCAACGACGACGAGCTGCGCGCACGCATGGGACGCGAGGCCCTGGCGAGCTCGGCACGCTTCGACCCCGCCCGGGTCGCCGGCCGCTACGAGAGCCTGTTCACCGACCTCCTCGCCCGCGGCAGCCTGCGCGGCTCGCTGCACCGCACCCGCGGCGCCCTGCTCAGCAGCGCCTTCCAGGCCAAGGACCTCTCCCGCTCCGCGCTGCGAAGGGTGCGTGCCGCGTGACACCGCCGAACCAGCCCACCGTGCCCGGGAGCCCCGACGAGCGTCTTCCCGGCCTCCCTTCGACCACCACCTCCGAGGAGTGCACCGACGTGTCTGCCCCTCCCCTGGCCTTCGGCGCGGAAAACCCCAGCGCCGACTGCATCGCCGATTCCGCGGGCGGACTCACCTTCGACCTCGACGCCCCCGGCAGCGCCGACGCCGCCGCCCACTGGTCCGCAGCCCTCGTGCTGCGCCGCCGTGGCAGCGCCCCGGCCGAGGCACCCGGCGACGCCGACGAGGTCCGTCTGCCGCTCGCGCCCAGCGGTGCCGGCCGGGTGCGCGCCGTCCTGCCCAGCACGGTCGCCCTCCCCGAAGGCCGCTGGGACGTCCACGTGGCCTGCGGCGAGGCCGCCCCGCAGCGGCTGCTGCCGGGCCTGGCCGACCTGCGCTCCCTGGTCGACCGCAGGCCCGGCCCCAGCACCTCGCCGCTGGCGGTCCGCATCCCGTACGCGACCAAGCACGGCAACCTCTCCCTGCGCAGCTGGCTGCGCGCCCCGCACGCCGAGGCGGGGGACGTGCTCGTCGAGGACTCCGGCATAACCGGCCACGGCAGCCTCTACCGGGTCGAGAACCCCGGCGCCTGGCTCGCCGGGGCCGTCGTCGAGGCCCGCTGCCGCCGCGCCCCCGAGCTGGTGCGCACCGCACCGGTCACCGCCGACGGCCAGGACTTCACCTTCGCCCTCTCCTACGCGCAGCTGTGCGAGGAGTGGCGGGGCGGACTGGACGTGTGGGACCTGTGGCTGCGCGGGCCGGAGGGCTCGCAGCCGGTCCGTATCGCCCGGATCCTGGACGATGTCGCCGACAAGAAGCAGATCTTCACCTACCCGGCGAAGCCCTACGCGGCCTCCTACGCCCCTGCCCGGGTGAGCCCGTACTACACGGTCGACAACGACCTCTCGATCAAGGTCGACGAGCGGCCGCCGGTGGCCGCCGCCCGGTAGCGCGCCCCGGTCACCGTGGGGTGGGTCCGGCCGCGGCGGGCGGCCGGTCCCGTGCCTGGACTTCCGGGTGGTGGAGGTCGAAGGCGGGGGACTCGGAGCGGACGCGGGGGAGCGTGAGGAAGTTGTGGCGGGGCGGCGGGCAGGTGGTCGCCCACTCCAGGGAGCGTCCGTAGCCCCACGGGTCGTCCGTGCCGACCTTCTCGCCGTACCGCGCGGTCTTCCAGATGTTGTAGAAGAACGGCAGGTTCGACAGGCCCAGCAGGAACGCGCCGATGGTGGAGAGCGTGTTGAGCGCGGTGAAGCCGTCGGCCGCCAGGTAGTCGGCGTAGCGGCGGGGCATGCCCTCGGTGCCCAGCCAGTGCTGGACGAGGAACGTGGTGTGGAAGCCGGCGAACAGGGTCCAGAAGTGGACCTTGCCCAGCCGCTCGTCCAGCATCTTCCCGGTGAACTTCGGCCACCAGAAGTAGAAGCCGGCGAACGTCGCGAACACCACCGTCCCGAACACCACGTAGTGGAAGTGCGCGACGACGAAGTAGGTGTCCGTGACGTGGAAGTCCAGCGGCGGCGACGCGAGGATCACCCCGGTCAGCCCGCCGAAGAGGAAGCTCACCAGGAACCCCACCGCCCACAGCATCGGCGTCTCGAAGGACAGCGAGCCCTTCCACATCGTGCCGATCCAGTTGAAGAACTTCACACCCGTCGGCACCGCGATCAGGAACGACATGAAGGAGAAGAACGGCAGCAGCACCGCGCCCGTCGCGAACATGTGGTGCGCCCAGACCACCACCGACAGGGCGGTGATGGTCATGGTGGCCCCGACCAGCGTCAGGTAGCCGAAGATCGGCTTGCGGGAGAACACCGGGATGATCTCGGTGATGATGCCGAAGAACGGCAGGGCGATGATGTAGACCTCGGGGTGGCCGAAGAACCAGAACAGGTGCTGCCACAGCAGCGCCCCGCCCCACTCGGCCTCGAAGACCACCGATCCGAACCGCCGGTCCGCCTCCAGGCAGAGCAGGGCCGCGGCCAGCACGGGGAAGGCCAGCAGGATCAGGATCGAGGTGAAGAGCACGTTCCAGGTGAAGACCGGCATCCGGAACATCGTCATCCCGGGGGCCCGCATGCCGATGACGGTGGTCAGGAAGTTGACCGCGCCGAGGATCGTGCCGAAGCCGGACAGCGCCAGCCCCATGATCCACATATCGGTGCCGATGCCGGGGGAGCGGGCCATGCTGCTCAGCGGCGCGTAGCCGGTCCAGCCGAAGGTCGCGCCGCCCTGCGGCATCAGCAGGCTCGCCACCACGATCAGGCCGCCGAAGAGGTAGAGCCAGTACGAGAACATGTTCAGCCGGGGGAACGCCACGTCCGGCGAGCCGATCTGCAGCGGCATGATCGCGTTGGCGAAGCCGGCGAAGGCCGGGGTGGCGAACAGCAGCAGCATGATCGTGCCGTGGGCGGTGAACGCCTCGTTGAACTGCTCGTTGGTCATCAGCTGCAGGCCCGGGCGGGCCAGTTCCGCGCGCATCAGCATGGCCAGCAGACCGGCGGCGAGGAAGAAGCCGAACGACGTGATCAGGTAGAGGTGGCCGATCTTCTTGTGGTCGGTGGTCGTCAGCCAGTCCACGACGATCCGGCCGGGCCGCCGGGCTCCGGCCGGATCCGCTGCGGTGGTCTCCGCGGTCCCGGTCCCCATCCGTGCCCCCTCGCTGTCGGCCCACACGGGCTACTCGTGCACAGGTGCTCTCTCGGGTATCGCCATGATGCTCCGCCGGGAGCACACCGCGCGAGGGTGCCTCCCCGACACCGCGTCAAACCGGAGCCCGTGGACGGCGAGTGATGTCCCGGAACTTTATATTCCGGGTGCGCCGGGCCCCGGGTGCCGGACGCCGGGGAATTCGCCCCGGGATCAATAACGCACCAAAGTGGATCAATATCCCGGCGGGCCCGGACCCGGTAATTCTAGGTGCGGGGAGCCCGGTTAGCGGCTCCGTTCCGGAACGGACAGGTGAATTCACCGCAGAGGTTTTGCGCAAGCGCTGGGGAGAAATCGGAGTGCCCGCACGGGTGAGGTCTTCCGGGTCAAACCCCGACGGGTCTTCTGTGACAGAAGCGTGACCAGTGGCGCCTTGGGCGGGGTTCCGCGCCCGGGCGGCCCCGGCTTCCGCCGCCGCGCGGCGCCGCCTACGGTGGCTGCCATGGCACCTCTTCCCCACCTCCCCAGCGAGCCCGACGACGACACCGGGGCCTACGTCGGCCTCCCCGAGGAAGCGGCCGCCGTCCGCGCGCGGGCCCTCGGCTGGACGGACGTACGGGCCCTGCCGCCCGGCGCGATCATCACCATGGAGTACCGGATCGGCCGACTGAACTTCGAGGTCCGCGACGGCGTCGTGGAGCGCTGCTGGAAGGGCTGACCCGGCGGGCGGCGCACGGCCGTGACACGACGGAAGGCGGCCCCGGGGATTCCGGGGCCGCCTTCACGTCATGGTGCGGTACGGGGCCGTCAGTTCCCGGCGGCGCGGCCGCGGCCGGCGCCGGGGCCCAGCGGCGAGGTGCGCGGCGCACGGTCGGCGTGCGGCGGCCGGCGGCTGCCGGTGGGGGTGACCGGCGTCCGCTCGGAGCGTGCGGTGTGCGGCCGGGGTGACAGGTGCGGTCTGCCGTCGGCGACGCGGACCGAGGCCCCGGCGCCCTGGCGGCTGCCCGCCGCCACCGGTTCGAGGACGGGCAGTTCGTCGTCGACCGGGCCGCGCGGAGCGCCCAGCGGGACGGAGGCGGCCACCGGGACGGCGGCCGGGACGAGCGTGCGGCGCCCGCGCAGCCGCTGCCAAAGGCCCAGCAGCCAGGCATCGGTGCGGGCCATGAGCGGCTCGAACCAGGGCAGGACCAGCAGCACCAGCAGGCCCGCGGTCCAGCCCAGGGTCACATCGCTCATCCAGTGCGTGCCCAGGTAGACCGTCGTCATCCCGACGCCGAGGGCCAGCATCGCGGCGGCCACCGAGGCGATCCGGCGGGCGCGCGGCGTGGTGGCCAGATAGGCGAGGACGCCCCAGGTCACCACGGCGTTGGCGGTGTGACCGGAGGGGAATATGTCGCCGCCGGCGAACATCTCGTTCGAGCCGACGGTGGTGGCGTAGTGCGGGCCGAGCCGGCCCATGCCTATCTTGGCGGCGCCCACGGTCGCGTTGAGCAGCAGCAACGACGTGCCGAGCACCAGCAGCGGACGCAGGGTCCTGTGCTTGTACGTGCACCAGCCCAGCCAGGCCGCCACGGCCACCGCGGTCGGGCCGCGCTGGCCCAGGACCACGAAGTAGTCGAGGAAGGCATGGATCTCCGGCCACTGCTTGTACGGCCGGAAGAGCATGACCTGCCAGTCGAACCGCACCGGCCAGGACGTGGTGACCACGCCGACCACGATCGCCGCGTAGACCACGGAGGTCGCGGCAAAGATCCCCAGGCGGGTACGGGTCATCCGCGGCCGCACGGGCTCGGTCGGGTGCTCCTCCACGGGGACGAGCTCGTCATCGGTACGCACTCAATCGACGTTACATTGCGTGACGGGAGGCTTAGGCCGTTCGGGGCTCTTTGTGATGACGATGTGATGTGGAATGCGTCTCAATCGTGGCGGAGGCTCAGGTTTGAAACGCCGGAATAAGAAACAGCTAAAGAATCGTCAGCACTCCGGGACAAGGGGCCGGACCGCTTTAATTCCATTCCGTACGAAGGCGTTTATCGGCGATTGGCCGAGGAGTTTCACGGCGTTTTCCGCCGGTCCGCCGCGCGCCCCGAAAATATGATCATGGGGGTCCGGAGCCGTGCAGCCAGAACGCGCCGTAGACGGCCGACGCAAGTGCGACGACGCTCACCACCGACACCGCGCGTACCGTGCGTAGCCGGGCCAGCGCCGCCGCCAGGGGTAGCAGCAGCGGGAAGGCGGGCATCATCAGCCGCGGCTTGGAGCCGAAGTACCCCTTGGCGGTCAGCGCCAGCAGCAGGACCGTGCCCGTGAAGACCAGCAGCGGCAGCGGCTGCCCCTGCCGCACCCCGGCCCGGTACAGCACGAGCACCAAGGCGACGCCGGCCAGCAGGCCCAGGCCTGCCGGGAACGCCGGGCCCGCCAGCCGCTCCCAGACGAAGGAGCCGAAGGCCAGCCCGCCGTCGAAGCCGTTGCCCCAGCCGCCCTGCACGTCCAGATAGCCGGTGACGCTGCCGGTGCGCGCCCCGACCCAGGCGAAGTACGCCAGCCAGCCCAGGGGCGCCAGCGCCACGCCGAGCAGCACGCGCGGCAGCGGCGGCCGCCGGTCCGGTGCGCGGCGCGCCCGCAGCAGGGCCACCGCCGCCGTGATCCACACGGCCGCGACCACCGCCGCCCCCACCGGCCGGGTCAGCCCGGCCAGCGCGGCGAACGCCCCGGCCCACACCCAGCGCCCGGTGAGCAGGCAGTACAGGCTCCACGCCGCCAGCGCCGTGAAGAGCGACTCCGAGTACGCCATCGACTGCACCACGCCGACCGGCAGGGCCGCCCACAGCACCACGAGCGCCACACCCGTCCGCCGCCCGTACAGGTGATCGCCGACCGCGAAGATCCCCCACGCCGCGCACAGCGACGCGACGGCGGAGACCACCAGCCCCGCGTCGGGCACCGACAGCGGGAGGACGGCCGACAGCAGCCGCTCCAGCCATGGCAGCAGTGGGAAGAACGCCATGTCGGAGTGGACCTTGCCACCCGGGAGGTGGAGGGTGTAGCCGTATCCCTGCTCGGCGATGCGGGCGTACCAGATGGAGTCCCAGCGCGCCGAGAGAAGGTGCCGCGCCCCCTTGCCGTCCGCCAGCCCCCACAGGGCGAGCGCCACGACGCCCAGCGCCCGCACCGCCGCGAACAGCAGCAGGGCGGGGACGGCGCGGCGCAGCGCGGCGCGGCCGCGGGGCGCCGCGGCCGCCGCGCCGGGGGCTATGCCGGAGGGGGTGGCGAGATCGGTCATCGGTCGATTGTCCCAGCCCCGCGACGTGAGGCGGGCCACGTGGCTTCCTGCGGGACTCGCGTACTCTGTCGACTCACTCGCCCCTCGACTCCGCCGGGGCCCCATAGTTTCCAGGCCATCGGCGGCCGCGAGCGCACGACACGGAGGTGTGTGGATGTCCGGGACGACCACCGCCGGCCCCCGACGGCCGGTCGGCGTTCCCCGGCAGCGGCCACGGCCGCGCCGCGCGGACGGATACGGTCCCGCCGGTGCCAACCGCTGGGCCGTGCTCGTCGTCCTCTGCGTCAGCCTGCTCCTCGTCGCCGTCGACGCCACCGTGCTGCACGTCGCGGTGCCGGCCGTCACCGAGGACCTGCGGCCGTCGGCGATACAGCTGCTGTGGATCGTCGACGTCTACCCGCTCGTCTGCGCCTCGCTGCTCATCCTCTTCGGCACCCTCGGCGACCGCGTCGGCCGCCGCCGCGTGCTGCTGTTCGGCTACGCGCTCTTCGGCGTGGCCTCGGCGCTGGCCGCCCTCGCGACGGCTCCCGAGGTCCTGATCGCCGCCCGGGCCCTGCTCGGCGTCGGCGGTGCGATGATCATGCCGGCGACGCTGTCCATCCTCCGGCAGGTCTTCCCCGACCGCCGGGAGCGTGCGGTGGCCATCGGCGTGTGGAGCGCGGTGGCGGCGGTGGGTGCGGCGGTCGGACCGCTGCTCGGCGGCTTCCTGCTGGAGCACTTCTGGTGGGGCTCGGTCTTCCTCATCAACATTCCGCTGATGGCGGTCAGCCTCCCCATCGGACGCTGGTTGCTGCCCGAGTCGACCGGCGACCGCAACGGACCGTGGGACGTGCTCGGCGCGCTGATGGCGGCGTTCGGGCTGTTCGGCGTCGTCTACGGCGTCAAGCGGGTCGGCGGAGCCGACGCGCTCTCCCTGGGCACGGTCGTCCCGGCGGCCCTCGGGGCCGCTCTGATCGTCCTCTTCGTACGGCGGCAGCGCCGGCGCGAGCACCCGCTGGTCGACCTGGCGATGTTCACCCGGCCCGCGTTCGGCACGTCCGTGGGCTGCATCGTGCTGGCCATGCTGGCGCTGGTCGGGCTGGAGCTCGTCGCCGCCCAGTATTTGCAGCTCGTGCTCGGCCTCACCCCGCTCGAGACGGGCCTGCGGCTGCTGCCGCTCACGCTCGCCGCGATGGCGGCGGGGCTGGCCGGCTCCCGGGTGCTGCACCGCTTCGGACCGCGCACCATGGTCGCGGCCGGGTTCGTGCTGACGGCGATGGCGGTGCTCTCGCTGACCGTCATGGGCCGCGAGGACCGGCCCGTCGCCCTCGTCGTGGGTTTCGTCCTGCTCGGCTTCGGCCTGGAGACCACGCTCTTCGGGGCGTACGAGTCCATGCTGAGCGAGGCCCCCGCGGAGTCGGCGGGCGGCGCGGCGGCGATCGGCGAGACCTCCTACCAGCTCGGTGCGGGCATGGGCATCGCCCTGCTCGGCAGCGTCATGAACGCCGCGTACGCACCGGGCGTGGCCGCGGTGCCGGGGGTGCCGAGCGCGGCGGGCACCGCGGCGAGGCACTCGCTGGGGGAGGCGTACGACGTCGCCGACCGGCTCGGCGGCCCCGCGGGTGCGGCCCTGCGGGCCGCGGCACGGGACTCCTTCGTCCACGGCCTCCATCTCACCCTGGCCGTCAGCGCCGCACTGCTCCTGCTCGGCGCCTTCGCCGCACTGCGCCTGCCGCGCGTCGCGGCCGACGCCGACGCGTCCCCCGCGGCGGTGGCCCCGCCGGGCGGGGTGCCCGCGGCCTGAGGCGGCGCCGGACCGGCCGCCGCCGGGTCTGGACGCCGGGGGTTACCCGGTCGTAGCGTCGGTGGTGACCGATGATCACCCCGCGCCCGGCCGGAGGCTGACGTGTTCGACCCGCATGATCCGCTCGGCATCGACGATCTCCTGACCGACGAGGACCGCGCGGTGCGCCAGACCATGCGCGCCTGGGCGGCGGACCGTGTGCTGCCGTACATCGCCGAGTGGTACGAGAGCGGCGAACTGCCCGTCATCCGTGAACTCGCCCGCGAGCTCGGCTCCCTCGGTGCCCTCGGCATGCAGCTCACCGGCTACGGCTGCGCGGGCGCGAGCGCCGTCCAGTACGGGCTGGCGTGCCTGGAGGTGGAGGCCGCCGACTCCGGCATCCGCTCCCTGGTCTCCGTGCAGGGCTCCCTCGCGATGTACGCCATCCACCGCTTCGGCTCCGAGGAGCAGAAGCAGCGCTGGCTGCCGGGGATGGCGGCCGGTGAGATCATCGGCTGCTTCGGTCTGACCGAGCCCGATCACGGCTCGGACCCCGCCGGCATGCGCACCTATGCCAAGCGCGACGCCGGTGGCGACTGGGTGCTGACCGGGCGCAAGATGTGGATCACCAATGGCTCGGTGGCCGGGGTGGCCGTCGTCTGGGCGCAGACTGACGCCGGGATCAGGGGATTCCTCGTGCCCACCGACAGCCCCGGCTTCTCCGCCCCGGACATCAAGCACAAGTGGTCGCTGCGCGCCTCGGTCACCAGCGAGCTGGTCCTGGACGAGGTGCGGCTGCCCGCCGACGCCGTGCTGCCGGAGGCCACCGGGCTGCGGGGGCCGCTGGGCTGTCTGAACCACGCGCGGTACGGGATCGTGTGGGGAGCGATGGGCGCGGCCCGCACCTGCTTCGAGTCGGCGCTCGACTACGCGCGGACGCGGGAGCAGTTCGGCAGGCCCATCGGCGGTTTCCAGCTGACGCAGGCCAAGCTGGCCGACATGGCGGTGGAGCTGCACAAGGGCGTTCTGCTCGCCCACCATCTGGGGCGGCGGCTGGATGCGGGACGGCTGCGGCCGGAACAGGTGAGCTTCGGGAAGCTGAACAATGTGCGGGAGGCGATCGAGATCAGCCGTACGGCCCGCACGGTCCTGGGTGCCAACGGGATCTCGCTGGAGTACCCCGTGATGCGGCATGCGACGAACCTGGAATCGGTGCTGACGTACGAGGGCACCGTGGAGATGCACCAGCTGGTGCTGGGCAAGGCACTCACCGGTCTCGACGCGTTCCGGTAAGCCCCCGCCCAGTCGGCCCTCCGGGGGGCGACCCCCGGACCCCCGGCCGTCAGCTCTGGTTGCTGTGTCTACCCGGGGGCGACCCCCGGACCCCCGGCCGTCAGCTCTGGTTGCTGTGTCTACCCGGGGGCGACCCCCGGACCCCCGGCCGTCAGCTCTGGTTGAAGAAGCCGCCGTTCGCGCGGCCGGGCTGCTCGCCGCTGACGACCTTGTAGTCGGCCGGGGTGAGCAGGAACACGCGGTTGGCCACCCGCTCGATCGAGCCGCGCAGGCCGAAGGTCAGGCCGGCCGCGAAGTCCACGACCCGCTTGGCGTCGCTGGGCTCCATGCCGGTGAGGTTGACGATCACCGGGACGCCCGCCCGGAACAGCTCGCCGATGCCCCGGGCGTCCCGGAAGCCGTCCGGGGTGACCGTGGCGATGCGGGTGCCCTGTTCCTGTGCGACCTCGTCGGCCACACGCACCTTCGGGTTGGTCACCCAGGAGTCGCCGGGCTCGGGCCCTTCGTCCGAGTCCTCTTCGTAGCCGCCGTAGTAGCGCTCGTCATCGCTGTCGTCGACGAGGCCAAGCCAGGCACTCGCCTTGCGCACCGATCCCATGGACGCCTCCTCTCACACGCGGTGTGTTCCGCCCGCTCCTCTATGGTCGTCCATGATGCGGATGATGTGCCAAGTGGATGGCGGCCATGCGGGGATTTCGTGACGCATCTGGTGCAAAGCGGGTGGCGGTGCGTCAGAAACCCCTGTTAGTTGGCCGCAGGCGCTGGACCTGGGCATATGCGGCATGGTTCTAGGGAGCGGGCTCCGGCCCAGCTCGATTGTCCCCGGTGAATAGGATGCCCGGGCACATCGACACCACACACGGGGGCACGTTTTGTTCGGGATCATCAGGCCATGCCGTCATCGGCTGTCCGAGAGCATGCGAACCGAGTGGATGGCCCATCTCTGCGGCCTCTGCCTGGCACTGAAGGGCGATCACGGGCAGTTTGCTCGAATAGCCACCAACTACGACGGGCTGGTCATATCGGTGCTCGTCGAGGCGCAGTCGTCGCCCGCCGAGGGTGCCGACTCCTGGCGGCGCACGGCGGGGCCCTGCCCGTTGCGCGGGATGCGCTCCGCGCCCGTGGCGCAGGGCGAGGGCGCCCGGTTGGCCGCTTCGGTATCGCTCGTACTGGCGTCCGCGAAGATGCGCGACCATGTCGCCGACGGCGACGGGATGTTGGCGCGCCGCCCGGTCGCGGCGGCGGCGCGCAGGGTGGCCGCCAGGTGGGACCGTGCGGGCGCCCGTACGGGGACGGAACTCGGCTTCGACACGGCCGTTCTGGTCGACGCCGTCGAACGGCAGGCCGGGATCGAGGCGCTGGCCCGGACGGGCACCTCGCTGCTGGAGGTGACCGAGCCCACCGAGACGGCCACCGCGGCCGCCTTCGCCTATACGGCCGTTCTGGCCGGACGGCCCGCCAACCGGGCGCCGCTGGAGGAGGCGGGCCGGCTCTTCGGACGCCTCGCCCATCTGCTGGACGCCGTCGAGGACCTGGACGAGGACACCCGCACCGGGGCCTGGAACCCCATCGCCGCCACGGGCACCGAACTCACCGAGGTGCGGCGGCTGTGCGACGACGCGGTGCACGGGGTGCGGCTGGCGCTGCGCGAGGTCGACTTCGCGAGCAAGGCGCAGGGCAGGCTGGCGCACATCCTGCTGGCGCACGAGCTGGAACGTTCCGTCGACCGGGCGTTCGCCGACGGGGGTTGTGCGGTGCCCGGGCAGCACGAACACCGCCCCGGCCACGAGGCGGAGGGCTCGTACGGTCCGTACGGCGCACCCCCGATGCCCCCGCCGCCCGCGCCGCCGGGGCCGCCCCGGGGCGGGCGGCGGCGCGGGCTGATCGCCGGATGCGTCGTGTGGACCGGGCTGTTCTGCACCGGTCAGGTGTGCTGCAAGGACCCCTACCACGACCCGTGGGACGGGCGGCCGCGCGAGGGCTGGTGTGCCAAGTGCTGTGATTCCTGCGGTGACTGTTGCGACTGCGGGGAGTGCTGCAACTGCTGCAACTGCTGTGGCGAGGGTGGTGGTGAAGGCGGCGGTTGCTGTGACGGCTGCGACTGTGGTTGCGACTGCGGCTGCTGAAAGCGCGAGGGGAGGGCGCGGCTGAACTGCCGCGCGGAGGAAGGCAGCGGGGCCGCGCGCGGACGAGCGCGCGGCGGGGGAGCGGGGTCAGCCCGTACAGGAGGCGGACCACACCCGACCGAAGTCGATGTGGTCGCGGGTGACCAGCCGCTGCCGTGGACGCATAAACCAAGTGGAGCAGCCATCCGTTTGTGCGTCAACCGAGTTGGGCGCGGGTGCCCACAGTGTGGACATCCGCATGGACAGGGTTGACAGTGGGCCGCTGCTCCGGATTAGCCTCGGCCCAGGTCGTGCTGAGGGGCGCGGCCCATGTGAAGGCAGCACGTCCCGTGTTCGATCCCCGCATCCACGGAGCCTTCGCATGCCCGCGTCCCCTGTTCCGCACACCCCTGACGTCCACGGCCCCGCGCCCTCCCTCGCCATCGTCGGCGCGGGCCCGCGCGGCACCTGCCTCGTCGAACGGATCGCCGCCAACGCGCCCGAACTCCTCGGCGGCGCCCGGCTCGACCTGCACATCGTGGACCCGTACCCGCCCGGCGGCGGCCGCGTCTGGCGGCACGACCAGTCGCCGCTGCTGTGGATGAACTCCATGGCCGAGGACGTCACCATGTACTCCGACGCCTCCGTCGAGCAGGAGGGCCCGGTACGGAACGGCCCCTCCCTCGCCACCTGGGCGGCCCGCTTCCGCGACGGTGACGAAACGATCCGGCTGGACCCGCCGACCGCCGCCGAGGCCCGCCGGTTAGGCCCCCGGGACTTCGCCGGCCGCCGGCTGCAGAGCGCCTATCTGTCCTGGGTGTACCGGCGCGCGGTCGCCGCCCTGCCGAGCGGCGTCACCGTCCACGAACACCGCCGCCGGGCCCTGCGGCTCTCCGGCCCCCGCGAGGGCCGGCAACTGCTGTGGCTCCAGGGGCGCCCCCGCCCCCTCGTCGCCGACATCGTCGTCCTCGCCCTGGGCCACCTCGACGCCGAGCCCGAACCCGGCGAACAGGCCCTCGCCGCCTTCGCGGCCACCCACGGACTCACCTACCTGCCGCCCCAGTTCACCGCCGACAGCGACCTGGAGGGCCTCCGCCCCGGCGAAGCGGTCCTCGTCCGCGGCTTCGGCCTCGCCTTCATCGACCTCATGGCCCTGCTCACCGAAGGAAGGGGAGGCCGCTTCAGCGCCGGCGCCACCGGGACCGGTGCGCTCACCTACCACCCCTCCGGGCAGGAGCCCGTCCTGCACGTCGGGTCGCGGCGCGGCGTCCCGTACCGTGCCAAGACCGGCTACACCTGGCACGGCGAACTCCCCCCGCTGCCCCGCTTCCTGGGCCCCGACCGGATCGAGGAGCTGGGAGGCCGCCCGGGCCCCCTCGACTACCGCCGCGACATCCGGCCCCTCGTCGAGAAGGAACTGGGCTTCGCCCACTACCACCGCCTGTTCACCGCCCACCCGGCCCGTACCCGCGCCGCCTGGCCCGACTTCGAGGAGAAGTACGCCGCCTGCGCCCCCGGCAGCGCCGAACTCGACGTCCTGGTCTCCTCCTCCGTACCCGACCCGGCCGACCGGCTCGACCTCGACGCGCTCGACACTCCGCTCGCCGGGCTGCGCTTCCCCGACGGGGACGCGCTGCAGGACGCCCTGCGCGCCCACATCGAGGCCGACCTCGCCCGCCGCCACAACCCCTGCCACAGCCCCGACCTCGCCGTCTTCCTCGCCCTGCTCTCCGTCTACGGCCAGCTCGCCGGGCTCGGGGACACCGGCGCCGAGTGGCCCGGGTTCTTCAGCTACCTCGCCTCCGGGCCGCCCGGCCCCCGGCTTCGGCAGCTGCTCGCGCTCTCCCGCGCCGGGGTGGTGCGGTTCCTCGGCGCGGACACCACCGTCGACACCGATCCGCGGCGCGGGACGTTCCTGGCCCGCAGCGCGAGCGTGCCCGGCCGGACGGTCGAGGCCAGGGCCCTCGTCGAGGCCCGGCTGCCCGCCCCCACCGTCGCCCGCTCCCGCGACCCCCTGCTGCGCGGGCTCCGCACCGAGGTGAGCGTCACGCCGGCCGGGCTGCTCGCCGTGCATCCCGGGGACGGCCGCGTCCTGGGGCGCGACGGGCGGCCGCATCCGCGGCGGTTCGCGCTCGGGCCGCATACCGATGCGCGGTCGGCGGGGGCGTTTGCCCGGCCGGGGTCCAATGCCGTGGCCTTTCGGCAAAACGATGCCGTGGTGCGTAGGGCGCTTCGCGCCCTGTCTCAGCCTTTGCGCTGAGGGCGGTCGTTTTCTGCAGGTCCGTTGTGCCCACCCTCCCCCAGCTACCGCTGGGAGGTGCCCCCAGCCCTACGGAACGACTGCCCACAACTAGGGATTCCTTATGACTGAACCCACTCGTCCCCTGCATCTTGCCGTCGCCGTCGATCGGCCTGGTGTGTTCGATGTCGGGGCGTATCTCGATGCCGTGCGGCTTGCCGAGCGGGGGTGTTTCGACTTTGTCACCCTCGGCGACTCCTTCGGGCCGCCCGTCGGCGGGGCCGGGCGGCTCGACGCGCTCGCCGTGCTCGCCAGGCTCGCGCCCGCCACCGGCCGGATCGGGCTGGTGCCCACCGTCACCACCACCCACACCGAGCCCTTCCACGTCTCCTCCGCCGTCGCCACCCTCGACTGGGTGAGCCGGGGGCGCGCCGGCTGGACCGTGGGGGTGTCCCCCGGTCAGGACGAGGCCCGCGCCTTCGGCCGGCGTGCCGCGCCGCCCGCCGACGTCCTGTGGCACGAGGCGGGAGCGGTCGCCGACGTCGTCACCCGGCTCTGGGACAGCTGGGAGGACGACGCCGAGATCCGCGACGCGGCCACCGGCCGCTTCATCGACCGCGACAAGCTGCACTACGTCGACTTCGCCGGCCCCGGCTTCGGCGTGCGCGGCCCCGCCATCGTGCCCCGGCCGCCGCAGGGCCACCCCGTGACCGCCGTCGACGCCACCGCCGTGCTGCCCCGGGAGGCCGCCGCCCGGTACGCCGACGTCGCCTACGTCCGCACCGGCCCCGCCCCCGACGCCCGCGCCGTCCGTTCGCTGCGCGCCGCCCGCGAGGACCTGCGCCGCCGCGCCCGCGCCCACGGCCGCGACCCGGGAAGCGCCGGGGGCCGGATCGTCGTCCTGGCCTCCCTGCCCGTCGCACTGCACACCGCCGCCGACGCCGTCGCCCTCGCCGACCTCGTCGCCGGCTGGTACGCCGACGGCGTGGCCGACGGCTTCCACTTCCGGCC
This sequence comes from Streptomyces sp. NPDC021096, assembly GCF_040641275.1. NCBI lineage: Bacteria > Bacillati > Actinomycetota > Actinomycetes > Kitasatosporales > Streptomycetaceae > Streptomyces > Streptomyces sp. NPDC021096. The sequence goes on from NZ_JBFADG010000017.1 coordinate 53,795, forward strand.
CACCGACCCGGACCGGGACCTGGCCCTGCTCGTCGACGGCACCGTGCCCGTGCTGCAGCACCGCGGCCTGCTGCGCGTCTTCTACCCGGGCGGCACCCTGCGCGAGCACCTGTGCCTGCCCCGCCCGGCCAACCGCTACGCCCCCACGAAGGAGACGGCATGACCGCACGCAGGCGGCTGCACCTCGCCGCGCACTTCCCCGGCGTCAACCACACCACCGTCTGGCAAGAACCGCGCGCCGGAAGCCAGATCGACTTCGCCTCCTTCGAGCACCTCGCCCGCACCGCCGAGCGCGGCCTGTTCGACTTCTTCTTCCTCGCCGAGGGGCTACGGCTGCGCGAGCACAAGGGAAAGGTCCACGACCTGGACGTCGTCGGCCGCCCCGAGTCGCTCACCGTGCTCAGCGCACTGGCCGCCGTCACCGACCACCTCGGCCTGGCCGCCACCGTCAACGCCACCTTCAACGAGCCCTACGAACTCGCCCGCCGCCTCGCCTCCCTGGACCACCTCAGCGGCGGCCGCGCGGCCTGGAACGTCGTCACCTCCTCCGACGCCTTCACCGGGGAGAACTTCCGGCGCGGCGGCTACCTCGGCCACGCCGACCGCTACACCCGCGCCGCCGAGTTCGTCGCCACCGCCCGCGAACTGTGGGACTCCTGGACACCCGGAGGCGCCCCGCGCCCCTTCGCCCACCACGGGCGGCACTTCTCCGTCTCCGGGACGTTCGACGTGGGGCGCAGCCCGCAGGGCCACCCCGTCGTCATCCAGGCGGGCGACTCCGACGAGGGCCGGGAGTTCGCCGCCTCCTCCGCCGACGTCGTCTTCTGCCGGTACGGCACGCTCGAGGCCGGCCGCGCCTTCTACGCCGACGTCAAGCGCCGGCTCGCCGCGTACGGCCGGGCCCCCGGCGACCTGAAGATCATGCCGGGGGTGACCTTCGTCCTCGGCGACACCGCCGCCGAGGCCCAGGAGAAGGCCGCCGAGATCCGCAGGCAGCAGATATCCCCGCAGACCGCCCTGCTGATGCTGGAACAGGTCTGGGGCCGCGACCTGTCCTCCTACGACCCCGACGGTCCGCTGCCGGAGAGCGACCCCGACCCGACGGGGGTCGTGGCCCAGGGCCGGGTCCGGCACGGCGACCCGCTCGCCATCGCCGCCCGGTGGCGCGCCCTGTCGGAGGCCAAGGGGCTCTCCATCCGGCAGACCGTGATCGAGACGACCGGCCGGCAGACCTTCGTCGGCACCCCGGGACAGGTGGCCGCCGGGCTCGCGGAGTTCGTGGCCGAGGACGCCGCCGACGGCTTCATCCTCGTCCCCCACCTCACCCCCGGCGGACTCGACGACTTCGTCGACCGCGTGGTGCCCCTGCTCCAGGAGCGTGGCGTGTTCCGCACGGAGTACGCGGGCCCGACGCTCCGCGAGCACCTCGGGCTGCCGCTGCCCGTATGGAAGGGTTGACCGGCATGAGCACGAGTGAGGCGCAACGACAGTGGCAGGCGTGGCGCGAGCAGCGCACCGAGACGGTCTCGGCCCCCTACGGGCCGCTCGCCCTCACCGGTACGCACTGGCTGGGCGATGTCCCGGACGGTCGGATCCCGGCCATCCCCGGCCACTGGACCGCGCGTCCCGGGGACGGCGGCGGTGTGCTGCTGACGGCCGGTCCCGAGGACGGGCTGACCCTGGACGGGCGGCCGCTGGAGGGCGAGGCGCTGCTGCGCCCCGACAGCGGCCCGGCCACCGCCCGCCTCGCGCACGGCGCCCGGAAGCTGCTGGTCATGCGCCGCGAAGGGCAGTGGGCACTCCGCGTCTACGACCCGGAGTCGGCGGGCCGCCGGGCGTTCGCCGGCATCGACGCCTTCGACCACGACGAGCGCTGGGCGCTGCCCGGGGTGTTCCGCCCGTACGAGCGGGAGCGCACGATCGCGGTGGAGAACGCCGACGGGCTCAGGCGCGGGCTGGACCTCGCCGGTGAACTGGCCTTCGGCGTCGGCGGCGAGGAGTACACGCTGCAGGTCTCGGCGGAGGCGGACGGGGCGATGTGGGCCGTCTTCGCCGACGGCACCAGCGGCGTCTCCAGCTACCGCTTCCGCTTCCTCAAGCCCCCGCCGCCCGCGGCCGACGGGAGCGTGAGCGTCGACTTCAACCGCGCGGTGCTGCCGCCGTGCGCCTTCGCCGACCACTTCATCTGCCCCTTCCCGCCGCCCGGCAACAGGCTGCCGTTCGACGTCCCGGCGGGGGAGCGGAACCTGCGCACGCGCTGACGCGTCGAAGCGGCGAGCGGGACCGCCTCCTGCGCGGCCCCGGCGGCACACGAGCCGTCGGGGCTACTTGGCGTGCGCCGGGGGCGCGTCCGAAAGGTGCTCTTGCGCCGTGCGGTGCGGGGCCCGAATACTCCCGAACAGCGCTTGTCAGGGGCACGGCGAAAGTGGAACCGTGGTGTCCTTTTGGCTGCGCCTCACGGGTCCGCGCACCCGGGCCCCCGACCCCACTCGGGAGGAACAACGTGAGGATCAAGCGCACCACCCCCCGCGCCGGAATCGTCAGACGAGCCCGCATCGCCGCGGTGGCCTCCGGCCTCGCGGCCGTCTCCGCCCTCGCCGCCACCGACGCCCACGCCCAGGACGCCACGGCAGCAGCGCACTCGGCAGCGCGGCTGGCCGCCGTGAGCACGGCCGTCGAGTCGGCGGACGTCGCCGGCACCGCCTGGGTCGTCGACCCGCGGACCAACACGCTCGTGGTGACCGCCGACTCGAGCGTCTCCGACGCGGCCATAGCCCGGATCAGACGCCAGGCCGGGCCCGGTGCCGAAGCGTTGCGCGTCGAGCGCACCCCCGGCACCTTCCGCAAGCTCCTGGCCGGCGGCGACGCCGTCTACGCCCCGAGCTGGCGCTGCTCGGTGGGGTTCAACGTGCGCAAGGGCAGCACCTACTACTTCCTGACCGCGGGCCACTGCACCGAGGGCAAGCCGCAGTACTACGCCAACTCCTCCCACACCACCAGCATCGGCCCCACCACCGGAACCAGCTTCCCGGGCAACGACTACGGCATCGTGCAGTACGCCAACACCTCGATCGCCCACCCCAGCGCGGTCAACCTCTACAACGGCAGCTCGCAGCGCATCACCGGCGCCGGCAACGCGACGGTCGGCCAGAGCGTCCAGCGCAGCGGCTCCACGACCGGGCTCAAGAGCGGCAAGGTCACCGGACTGAACGCCACCGTCAACTACGGCAGCGGCCAGGTCGTCCGCGGCCTGATCAAGACCACGGTGTGCGCCGAGCCCGGCGACAGCGGCGGTGCCCTCTTCGCCGGCTCCACCGCCCTGGGCCTGACCTCCGGCGGCAGCGGCAACTGCCGCTCCGGCGGCACGACCTTCTTCCAGCCGGTCACCAAGGCGCTCAGCGCTTACGGGGTGAGCATCTTCTGACCCCGTACGTGACCGTCCCCGGCGTCTGACCGCGAGCGCGCTCCGCCCTTCCCCACGCCTGCGGCCAGCAGCACAGGGCCCCCGGCCCCCCAGTGGGGCCGGGGGCTCGACCACGGTCCGGTGCGGGCATACCGTGGACGTATCGCCTGACGTGCAACGCAGGGGGCCGTGATGGTCGAAGACCTCGTGGTGGCAGGAGTGGCCGTCGCCTCGACCGGTGCCGTCTACCTGGCGGCGGCGGCCCGGGTGGTCAAGCAGTACGAGCGCGGAGTGGTGCTGCGGCTGGGACGGCTGCGCTCCCAGATCCGTCAGCCGGGGTTCATCCTGATCGTTCCGGGTGTGGACCGGCTGCGGAAGGTGAACATGCAGATCGTCACCATGCCGGTGCCCGCCCAGGAAGGCATCACGCGGGACAACGTCACGGTGCGGGTCGACGCGGTCGTCTACTTCAAGGTCGTCGACCCCGCCGAGGCCGTCATCCAGGTGGAGGACTACCGCTTCGCGGTCTCCCAGATGGCCCAGACCTCGCTGCGCTCGATCATCGGCAAGAGCGACCTGGACGATCTTCTTTCCAACCGGGAGAAGCTCAACCAGGGGCTGGAGCTGATGCTCGACAGCCCCGCCGTGGGGTGGGGCGTGCACATCGACCGGGTGGAGATCAAGGACGTCTCGCTGCCGGAGACGATGAAGCGGTCGATGTCGCGGCAGGCCGAGGCGGAGCGGGAGCGCCGGGCCCGGGTGATCAACGCGGACGCCGAGCTGCTGGCCTCGAAGAAGCTGGCAGAGGCCGCGCAGACGATGTCGTCGCAGCCGTCCGCGCTGCAGCTGAGGCTGCTGCAGACGATCGTGGCGGTCGCCGCGGAGAAGAACTCCACGCTGGTGCTGCCCTTCCCCGTGGAGTTGCTGCGCTTCCTGGAGCGCTCGGCACAGCCGGGCGCGGAGGGTGCGGAGCAGGCGCCCGCGCAGGCGGCCGCGCCCCCCGGTCCGGAAACCGGGGAGGACGGGACGAGTATCGGACACGCCTAGGAGTCGCTTCCCGGGGGTAACCTCCCCCGGGCCGTGCCGCGTGCCGTGCCCGTGAAGTCCCCCGGCCACCGCGCCGCCGGAGTGGAAGTGCCCCGGCGGCGCGTCGCGCACGCGGGGGGCGTACGCATGACCATACGCGCGACTGGAAGTCGCCCTTGTGCACTCCCTTGCCCGATCGGGACACTCGACGGACCAACTTGGCATGGACGCGACCTCCTATCGGGGGTGCGGCTGTGTCGTTCGTCCTCCGGGCCCGCAGGCTTCAGTGCGGGTCCAACCCCCCACTGGAGGTGCCGAGTTGAAGTCCTTTCGGGTGTCCGTGCGGGCTGTTCTGGCCGGCGCGGCCGTCGTCGCCCTCACCGCCGTGACCCTGGCCCCGCAGCAGGCCCAGGCGGCCCCCGGGCCGGTCTCCGCCGCCCTCTCCCCGCTCTCCGCCCAACGGCTCGCCGTATCGCTCACCGACCGGCTCCAGGACTCCGCCGCCGGTTCGTACTACGACGACGGGGCCGGCGCCCTCGTGGTCAACGTCGTCGACCGGACCGCCGAGAAGATCGTCCGTGCGGCGGGCGCGCGGCCCCAGCGCGTCCGGTTCACCCAGGCCCGGCTCGACTCGACCCTGCTGGCGCTGAACGAGCGCGCCGTCATTCCCGGCACCGCCTGGGTGCAGGACCCCAGAGTCAACCGGGTCGTCGTCACCGCCGACCCCACCGTCACGGGCGCGAGGCGGGCACAGCTCGACAAGGTCGTCTCCGGCCTGGGGGAGACGGTGACGGTGCGCAGGATCTCCACCCGGCTCACCCGGTTCATGGAGGGCGGCGACGCCATCTGGGGCCCGAACGCCCGCTGTTCGCTCGGCTTCAACGTCAAAAAGGCCGGCAAGCCCGGCTTCCTCACGGCCGGCCACTGCGGCAACGCCGTGGCCACCTGGTCCGACACCCAGGGCGGCGCGCAGATCGCCAAGACCGAGGCGTCGACGTTCCCCGGCAGCGACCACGCCATCGCCCTCTACACCGCTGCCGTCGACTCCCGGAGCGCCGTGGACCTCTACAACGGCCGGTCGCAGGCCATCACTTCCGTCGGCGCGGCGACCGTCGGCGAGGCGGTCCAGCGCAGCGGCTCCACCACCGGGCTGCACGGCGGCAAGGTCACCGGCCTCAACGCCACGGTCAACTATGAGCAGGGGCAGGTCAAAGGTCTGATCCAGACCGACGTCTGCGCCGAGCCCGGGGACAGCGGCGGCCCTCTCTTCGACGGCCCCAAGGCGCTGGGGCTCCTCTCGGGCGGCAGCGGCAGCTGCGGCCTGCTGAGCCCGTCGAAGGTGACCTACTACCAACCGGTGCAGGCCGCCCTCGACGCCTACGGGGTGAGTCTGGGCTGACGCCCCCACGGACCGCGGCCCCCGGACACACCTCCACGGTGTCCGGGGGCCGCTGCACGTTCGGTGCCGACCGCTAGGGGGTCAGAACTCGAAGACCATGCCCTTGCCCGCCTTCATCTCGCACGGGTTGGCGAAGGTGCGCTCGAAGCTCACCCGACGGCCCTCCCAGACGCCTTCGGCGGTGACCACGCTCGGGTTCCACTCCCGGGTGCAGGCCGTGCCCTCCTTGATCTTGGTTACCTTCTCGAAGTCGCCGCCGGCCAGGCGCAGCTGGGCGCAGGCTCCGCGGGTGTTCGGGTGGGTGCCGTCGGCCTTGGGCATACAGGTGAGCGTTACCGCGCGCTGTATGCCCGCGGTCGCCGCCGAGTCGCCCTGACCCACCGTCAGCACCAGTGCGGAGGGCGCGTACAGACTCTGCGTCTGTGCCGCGGGTGCAGGCGCGGGTTCGGCGCTCGCCGACGTTCCGGCTCCCACCAGACCGCCCAGTGCCAGCGCGGCTCCCAGCGCGATCCCCCCAGTGATGTACCGCATTCCGAACACTCCCTTGTTCGTCGGTGCAGATAACGGACGGCAGTCTTGCCCAACTCGGGCATGAACGCACCCCGATCGAACACTTTCAGTCGTCGGATGAAAACCCTCAGTAGCGCTTGGTTCTGGCCGGATCCGAGGGGGGCAAGGTCACTCGAGCGACATCGGGGAAACATAGGGCGCTCTTTGATGCCCGACTTGTACGGGAAGGAGGGGGATTAATGTTTCAGGAGTGTTGACCAGCGGAGATGCCTTGTAATCATTGACGATACGTCAAGTCCGGCTTAGGAATAGTTGATCCGTAGGGGTCCTGGCGTTGAATTCAAGGGGTCAAGGGCCCCTTGGCCCAACCTCCGCTGTCCGGCCGAAAAGCGGCTCGGTGCCCGGCTCCGGGGCGTCCGAAGCGATCGCGGAGTGTCCGCAGCAATGGCCGAAGTCCGCTCAGACCGACCGTTCGGTCTCCCCCTTCCGGGCCCGGAATGCCGCACTCCAGAGGGTCGCCACGGTGCCGGCGACCGCCCAGGCGGACAGCACCAGCAGGGGGCAGGTCAGTGCGTTGCCCCGGAAGTAGGCGACGGACCGGGCCGACCAGGTGCCCGCGCCCGGCGGGAGGGCCGGGCCGATGGTGCGCCAGAAGGGCGGCAGCAGGGGATAGGGGTACGCCCCGCCCGCGCTGGGGTTGCCCAGCACCACGACGATCGCGATCGCCAGCCCGATGCCCACCACCCCCGCGAGCCCTTGCAGGGCCAGGGTCAGCGCCCCCACGGCGAAGACCACCAGCGCACCCACCCCCCACAGGCCCACGATGCCGCCGGGCAGCGCCCCCAGGACCGGGCCCGCGATGACCGCGCCGAGCAGGCCCGAGCCGATGGCATACAAGGCGATGGCCGCGAGCCGGATGACCGCCCGGTGGGGGTTGGCGGGCCGCGCGCCCGCGCTGATGGCGAGGATCGCGGCGCACAGATAGCCGCCCACGCACCACCCCACGACCAGATAGAACGAGGTCAGCCCGCGGGAGTCGCCGGAGGCGGCCGGGGCCACGTCGGTGACCTTCACCCTTCTCTGCTGGGCCTGTTCGACGCGGGTGACGACCGCCTCGGTGGCCTGGGCGAGCGAGGCCCCGGAGCCGCCGGCGACCAGCAGGGTGTCGGTGCTGCCGCGCGGGTCCACGATCAGCGCCGCGTCCAGCTCCCGGTCGCGGATCAGGGCGACGGCCGCCGCCTCGTCGCGCACCGTGCGCGGGTCCAGGGGGTCGCCGGGCAGGGCGGCCAGCTTCTCCACCAGCTGATCGTTCACCTGGGGCGGGGCGACCACGCCGATCGGGATGTCCCGGGGCTTCGGGCTGTGGAAGGCGCCGACGTAGGAGGCGATGAACGCGAGCTGCAGCACCAGCACGCCGATGACCAGGAGTGCGGCCCGGCCCGTCACGCCCTCCCGCACCTCCTGGAGGAAGCGGGTGCCACCGCTGGGGGAGAGGACCATGCCTCGAGCCTGCGAGAGGCGGGGGTGCGGCGCAGGCGGTGTGGGCCGTCCGGGCGACCCGCCCGTTCTATTCGTACGAACGTTCGAGAAGTGGTCTATGGTGGATAAGGAGGGGCGGTTTTCGGTCAGGGGGTGAGCACGGCAGGAGGGTGCGATGGGAAGGCCTTCGGCGTTCGCGCACCTGCACACCGCCTCGGGCTTCTCGATGCGGTACGGGGCCGCGCACCCCGAACGGCTGGCCGAGCGGGCGGCCGAGCGCGGCATGGACGCCCTCGCCCTCACCGACCGCGACAGCCTGGCCGGAGCGGTCCGGTTCGCCAGGGCCGCAGCCGAAGCCGGGGTGCGACCGCTGTTCGGCGTGGACCTGGCCGTACGCGAGCCGCTGCCGGAGCCCGGGCCCACGGTGCGCCGCCGCACCCCGGTGCGCGGCGGCGCCTTCGTCGACGAGTCCGCACCCCGCGCCGTCTTCCTCGCCCGCGCCGGGGCGCCCGCCTGGGCCGCGCTGTGCGGGCTGGTCTCCGCCGCCCACGCGGGCGGCACCGAGCGGCCCGAGCTGACCCGGGAGGACCTCGCGGCCGCCGCCGGCGGGGCCCGCGCCCCGCTGACCGTCCTGCTCGGCCCGGACTCCGAGGTCGGCCGCGCGCTGGCCGCCGGACGCCCCGACCGGGCCGCACGGCTCCTGCTGCCCTGGCGCGAAATGTTCGGTGACTCCCTGCGGCTGGAGACCGTCTGGCACGGCCGCGCCGGCACCGGCCCCGGCTCGCTGCGGCTCGCCGCCCGCACCGCCGGCTTCGCCGCCGAACAGGGCGTACGGGCCGTACTGACCAACGCCGTCCGCTACGCCGACCCCGGCCAGGGGCCCGTCGCCGACGTCCTCGACGCCGCCCGGCTCCTGGTGCCGATCGACCGCCGCAGGCCCGGGGCCCTGGACGGCGGCGAGCGCTGGCTCAAGGACCCGGCCGCCATGGCCGCCGCCGCCGAGCGGATCGCGGAGGCCGCCGGATTCCGCCGCGGGGCCGCGCACCGGCTGCTCACCATGACGCAGGAGACCGCCGCCGAGTGCCTCGTCGACCCCGAGGACGACCTGGGCCTGGGGTCCGTCCACTTCCCCGAGCCGCACCTGGTCGGCGCCGGCCGGCGCACCGCCGCCCGGGTGCTGCGCTCCCGCTGCGCCGGGGCCATGGTGCTGCGCGGCTACGACCGCGACCGCCGCTACTGGGACCGGCTGGAGGAGGAGCTGCGCATCATCGAACAGCGCGGCCTCCCCTCGTACTTCCTCACCGTCGCCCAGGTCGTCGACGACACCCGGGCGCTGGGCATCCGCGTCACCGCCCGGGGCTCCGGCGCGGGATCGCTGGTCAACCATCTGCTCGGCATCGCGCACGCCGACCCCGTCGCCCACGGCCTGCTGATGGAACGCTTCCTGTCCACGCGCCGCAAGGCGCTGCCCGACATCGACATCGACGTCGAGTCCGCCCGACGCCTGGACGTCTACCGCGCGATCTTCGACCGCTTCGGCAAGGAGCGCGTCGCCACCGTCTCCATGCCCGAGACCTACCGGATCCGGCACGCGATACGGGACGTCGGCGCGGCGCTGGGCATGGACCCCGCCGAGGTGGACCGGCTCGCCAAGGCCTTCCCGCACATCCGGGCCCGCGACGCCCGCGCGGCCCTGGCCGAACTGCCCGAGCTGCGCGGCGTGGCGGGGGAGGAGCACGGCCGGCTGTGGGAGCTGGTCGAGGCGCTGGACGGGCTGCCGCGCGGCATCGCCATGCACCCCTGCGGAGTGCTGCTCTCCGACGCCTCCCTGCGCGGGCGCACCCCCATCGTGCCCACCAGCGGCGAGGGGTTCGCGATGTCGCAGTTCGACAAGGACGACGTGGAGGAGCTGGGGCTGCTCAAGCTCGACGTGCTGGGCGTGCGGATGCAGTCCGCCATGGCGTACGCGGTGGGGGAGATCGAACGGGCCACCGGGCGCCGGATCGACCTCGACGACCCCGCGCAGGTGCCGCCGGGCGACCGCGGGACGTACGAGCTGATCCGCTCCGCCGAGACCCTCGGCTGCTTCCAGATCGAGTCGCCGGGCCAGCGGGACCTGATCGGACGGCTGCAGCCCTCGACCTTCCACGACCTCGTCGTCGACATCTCGCTGTTCCGGCCGGGCCCGGTCGCCGCCGACATGGTCCGCCCCTTCATCGAGGCCCGGCACGGCCGGGCCCCCGCCCGCTATCCGCACCCCGATCTGGCGGACGTGCTGCGCGAGACCTACGGCGTGGTCGTCTTCCACGAGCAGATCATCGAGATCCTGCGGATCATGACCGGCTGCGACCGGGGCTTCGCCGACGAGACCCGGCGTGCGCTGTCCGACCCCGCCCTGCTGGGCCGGGTACGGGCCTGGTTCGCGGAGCGGGCGGGGAAGCGGGGCTACGCGCCGGAGGTCGTCCACCGCACCTGGGAGATCGTCGATGCGTTCGGTTCGTACGGCTTCTGCAAGGCGCACGCCGTGGCCTTCGCCGTGCCGACCTACCAGTCGGCCTGGCTCAAGGCCCACCACCCGGCGGCCTTCTACGCCGGGCTGCTCACGCACGACCCCGGGATGTACCCCAAGCGGCTGCTGCTCGCGGACGCGCGGCGGCGCGGGGTGCCGATCCTGCCGCTGGACGTGAACCGGTCGGACGCCACCTATTCGATCGAACTGGTGTCCGGGAACCGGGGTCTCTTCGGTATCCGCCTCGCCCTCTCCGAGGTACAGGGCATCTCCGGGGCCGAGGTGCGGCGGATCGTCGACGGACGCCCGTACACCTCGCTCCAGGACCTGTGGCAGCGCGCCCACCCCGCCCGGCCCGTCGCCGAACGGCTGGCGCGGGTCGGCGCGCTGGACGCCTTCGGCACCAACCGCCGGGACCTGCTGCTGCACATCGCCGAGCTGCATGCGCGCCGCCGCGCCGGCTCCACGGCCCAGCCGACGCTGATCGACAGCGCCCGGGCCGAGCCGGTCGGCCTGCCCGACCTCGACGCGCGGGAGCGGCTCGGCGCGGAGCTGAACGTCCTCGGCATGGACGCCTCGCGCCACCTGATGTCCGACCACCGGGCGTTCCTGGCGGAGCTGGGCGCGATCCCCGCCCGGCGGCTGCGCGACGCGCGGCACGGCGAGACCGTCCTGGTCGCGGGCGCCAAGGCCGCCACCCAGACGCCACCGGTCCGCTCGGGCCGGCGGGTCATCTTCACCACCCTCGACGACGGCACGGGCCTGGTCGACTGCGCCTTCTTCGACGACAGCCACGAGGCGTGCGCCCACACGGTCTTCCACTCCTGGCTGCTGCTTGTACGGGGCGTGGTCCAGCGGCGCGGGCCGCGCAGCCTGAGCGTGGTGGGCGCGGCTGCGTGGGATCTGGCGGAGCTCACGGCGCTGCGGGCGGAGGGGGGACTGGGGGCGGTGGCGGAGGTGCTGGCGCATCCTGCGGTTTCCGCCGGTGGACATCCGGAGCGGCGCATCCGGATGTCCACCGGGTACGCCATGCATCCGTGGGCGGACCTGCAGCCGGCGGGTGAGGGGGCGGCCACGGGGCGCAAGTTGTGGCACGCGAGCCAGGGGAGTGCCGGATGAGTGGGCGAGGGCGTTCACTGCGGGCCGGTGGTCCCGTTGTGCCCACCCGTTCCGCCCTGCGGAACGATTGCCCACAACGCGGTGCCGTTCTGTACGTGCACTTCCATCCTGCCTGCGGGACTGTCCTCGACGAGGAGACCTACGACGGGCTGCTCGCGTTGCTCGCCGAGGTCACGCCCGTCGTGCAGGCGCTGCCGCCCGACGCCGCGCTCATGGACGTCCGGGGCGCCGTGCGCTACTTCGGGCACGGGCCGGAAGAGCTCGCGGAGCTGCTGCGGGTGCGTACGCTCGCGCGGTACGGGGTGGACTGCACGATCGGGATCGCCGGCAATCCGATGCTCGCGCGGATGGCCGCGCAGGACGGGGCGCCCGGAGCGGTCCGTACGCTCTCCGGCGAGCCGGAGGCCGTGGCCGCGTTCCTGGCCCGCAAGCCCGCCGCCGCGCTGTACGGGGTGGGGCCCGCCACCGCCCGCACCCTGTGCTCGTACGGGCTCGACAGCATCGGGCGGATCGCCGACGCGCCGCTGGGCGCGCTGCAGCGCATCCTCGGCGCGGCCGCCGGGCGGCGGATCCACGAGCGGGCGCGCGGCCTCGACCCCACGCCCGTCACCCCGGACGCCCGGGCCCGCTCCATGGGAGCGGAACACCGCTTCGGCGGCGACGAACTGGACGCCGCACACCGGCGCCACGCGCTGCTCGCGCTCGCCGACGGGCTGGGCGCCCGGCTGCGGGGGAGCGGACAGGTCGCACGGGGGCTGAAGCTCACCGTCCGCTACGCCGACGGCTCGTCGACGACCCGGTCCCGGACCTTCACCGAGCCGACCGCGCACACCCCCGAACTGACCGCCGCGGCCTACGCGCTGCACGCCTCCCTCGCGCTGCAGCGGGCCAGGGTGCGGGCCGTGGCGCTGCGCGCGGAAGGGCTGTGCGACGCGCGCCTCGCCGCGCACCAGCTGACGTTCGACCCCGCCGACGAGAAGGCGCGGCGCGTGGAGGCCGCCGTGGACCGGGCGCGGGCGCGCTTCGGCGTGGGGGCCGTGGGGCCCGCCGCCACCTTGTACGTGGCCTGAATCTTTCGTGGGCAACTGTTGGAACTTGCTTGACGAAAGCAAAAGATTGCCCGCACCCTACTGAAGAGTAATTAACGCCCATTTAATGCGCCCGCAACACAGTTGCCGGTGCTGTTCGGCATACCCACCCCCCACCTGCGAGGAGTTCGAGTGACGCTGCGCCGTAGCCCCCGGAGACCGTTCCAATCGATCCTGTCCGCGTTGGCTCTGACCGTGGCGGCCGCCGCGGTTCCGGGGACCGCGGCAGCTGCTCCCAGCACCGCGGAGACCGTCAGCCGTGGCTGGAACGACTACTCCTGCAAGCCCTCCGCCGCCCACCCCCGGCCCGTCGTCCTGGTGCACGGCACGCTCGAGAACGCGAAGAGCAACTGGTGGGCCTTCGCGCCCTACTTGGTGAACCGGGGCTACTGCGTCTTCTCCTTCGACTACGGCAAGCTGCCCGGCGTCCCCGCCTTCCACGGCCTCGGGCCGGTCGCGAAGTCGGCGGAGGAACTGGCCGGGGACGTCGACAAGGTGCTGGCCGCCACGGGCGCGGACAAGGTCGACATCGTCGGCCACTCGCAGGGCGGGATGCTCCCCCGTCAGTACATGAAGTTCAACGGCGGTGCGAAGAAGGTGGGCGCCCTGGTCGGCATCGCGCCCAACAACCACGGCACCACCCTGTCCGGGCTGACCAAGCTGCTGGACATCGTCCCCGGCGCCCGCGGCGTGATCGGCAGCACGGCCCCCGGCCTGACCGACCAGGTCGTCGGCTCGGACTTCATGAAGCGCCTCAACGAGGGCGGCGACACCGTCCCCGGCGTGCGCTACACCGTCATCGCGACCCGCTACGACGAGGTCGTCACGCCCTACGAGACGCAGTTCCTCTCCGGGCCGAACGTCCGCAACGTCCTGGTCCAGGACCTGTGCCCGGTCGACATCTCCATGCACCTGACCCTCGGCACGATCGACCGCGTCGCCTTCCACGAGGCCGCCAACGCCCTCGACCCCGCCAACGCCACCCCGGCGAACTGCGCGTCGATGGTGAGCTGACGGGGTCCCGCATCCCGTGCGTCAGGCCGGTTCCTCGTCCCAGGCGACGGGGAGCCGGTGCACTCCGTGGATGCTCATGCCGGTGCGCAGGGGCACCTCCGCGGGCGGGACGGCTAGGCGCAGGTCCGGGAAGCGGGTGAAGAGCGCCGGCAGGGCGACCCGCATCTCGACGCGGGCCAGTTGCTGGCCCAGGCACTGGTGGATGCCGTGGCCGAAGGCCAGATGGCCGGTGGCCTTGCGGCGCAGGTCGAGGGTGTCGGGGTCCGGGAAGCGCGCCGGGTCCCGGTTGGCGGCCTGGAGCGAGACGGTGACCGACTCGCCGGCCCTGATGAGGATGCCGTCCAGCTCGACGTCCTCCAGGGCCACCCGGACCCCGGTGTGGGCGATGCTCAGATAGCGCAGGAGCTCTTCCACGGCCTGGTCGGCGAGTTCGGGGCCGGCGCTCAGGGCGGCCGCCTGCCCGGGGTTGCCGAGGAGGGCGAAGGTGCCCAGGGCGATCATGTTGGCGGTGGTGTCGAGGCCCGCGGCGAGGAGGAATCCGCCGAGGCCGGCGAGCTCGGCGTCGGTGAGATCGGTGGTGGTCAGGTCGCTGAGGATGTCCTCGGTGGGGGCGGCCCGCTTGGCCAGCACCAGCTCGTGGACGAACTCCGCGAGCGCGTTCACGGCCTCCATCTGCTGCTCGACGGTCGAGGCCGGGTCGCTGATCGCCGCGGCGCGCCAGATGAAGACCTCGCGCTCGGCCTCGGGCACGCCGAGGAGTTCGCAGATCATCAGGGCCGGGACGGGGTGGGCGTAGGCCTCCACCAGGTCCACCACCGGGCCGTTCCGCTCCATGGCGTCGAGGTGCTCGGTGGCGATCTGCTCGACGCGCGCGGTGAGTTCGCGCATCCGGCGGACCGTGAACTTGCCGGCGAGCAGCCGCCGGTAGCGGGTGTGCTCGGGCGGGTCGATGCCGGTGAGGTCGCCGACCGGGGCTGGGGGGATCTCGGTGAGCTCCTCCGTGCCCGGGAAGGGGGAGTGCATGAGCTCGTAGCGAGAGCTGAAGCGGGGGTCGGAGGAGACGGCGCGGGCCGTGGAGTACCCGGTGGCCAGCCAGCCTAAGTGGCCGTCGGGGTAGCGCATCCGCACGAGCGGCTGCCGCTCGCGCAGCTCCGCCAGCCCGGCGGGCGGGTCGAAGGGGCAGCCCGCGGGGCGGCCCGTCGGCAGTTCCTCGACCACAGGGGCCGTCTGCTCGGGGGAGTGTGCCGGGGTTTCTCGTCGCATGGTGTCCTCCGGTGAGGGTGGTGGTGGGACGACGGGCGGTTCAGCGGCGGGCGCCGCGGTGGAAGGCGGAGCGGGCCCACAGGTAGCCGACGAGGCTCAGGCCGGTGCACCAGGCGAGGGCCACGACGCCGCTGTCGCCGATCCCGGTGCCCATCAGCAGGCCGCGGAGGGTCTCGTTGACCGGGGTGAAGGGCTGGTGGTCGGCGAACCAGCGCATCCAGGACGGCATGGTGTCGGTGGGCACGATGGCGCTGCCCAGGAAGGGGAGGAGGGTGATCGGCATGGGCAGGTTGGAGGCGGACTCGACGGTCTTGGCGACCAGGCCCATGGCGGCCGAGATCCACGTCAGCGCGAAGGCGAGGAAGGCGAGGAGGCCGGTGGCGGCCAGCCACTCCAGGGCGGTGGCGTCGGGACGGAACCCGATGGCGAAGGCGACGGCGGTGACCACGGCCGTGCCGAGGGCGGTCTGGACGAGATTGCCGAGGACGTGGCCGGTGAGGAAGGAGGTGTGGGACATGGGCATGGTGCGGAAGCGGTTGACGATGCCTTCCGTCTTGTCCATGCAGACGCCGAGCGCGGCACCGATGGAGCCGGTGGCGACGGTCATCAGGATGATCCCCGGGGCGATGTAGTCGATGTAGTCGCCCTTCACCTGGGGGCCCTGGATTCCCGTCCCGAGCGCGCCGCCGAAGGCGTAGTTGAAGAGGAGGAGGAAGAGGACCGGCATCAGGACGATGGTCACGACCACGGTCGGGTAGCGCACCGCGCGCTTCATGTTCCGGCGGAACATGGTGACGGAGTCGCGGGCGGCGTAGGAGAGGGTGCTCATCGGGAGGTCTCCTGCTTGTCGGAGCCGGTCAGGGTGAGGAAGACGTCGTCGAGGTCCGGCGTGTGCTGGGAGAGGGCCTCGGGGGTGATGCCGGCGTCGTCGAGGACGTCCAGGACGGCGCGGAGGGTGGGGACGGAGCCGTCGGAGGGGATCTGGAGGGTGAGTTCCTCGTCGTTGCGGCCGGTGGCGGGGAAGTGGGCGGCGGCCAGGTCCAGGGCGGCCGGGTCGGCGAACCTCAGGGAGATGTGGCCGCCGGGGATGAGCCGCTTGAGCTCTTCCGCGGTGCCTTCGGCGATCAGCTTTCCGCCGTCCAGTACGGCGATGCGGTCGGCCAGTTGGTCGGCCTCCTCCAGGTACTGGGTGGTGAGGAAGATCGTCACGCCGTCGTCGGCGACCAGGGAGCGGATGATCTCCCACATGGTGCGGCGGGAGCGCGGGTCCAGGCCGGTGGTGGGCTCGTCGAGGAAGATCACGCGCGGGTCGCCGACCAGGGTCATCGCGAGGTCGAGCTTGCGGCGCATGCCGCCGGAGTAGGTGGTGACCGGCTTCCTGGCCGCCTCGGTGAGGTCGAAGCGGCGCAGAAGTTCGGCGGCCCGTCGGCGGCCCTCGCGGCGGGGCAGATGGTGCAGGTCCGCCATGAGCATCAGGTTCTCCTCGGCGTTGAGGAGGTTGTCGACGGCGGCGAACTGGCCGGTGACGCCGATCGCGGCGCGGACCGCGTCGGCCTCGCGGGCCAGGTCGTGGCCGGCGAGCGTCACCTCTCCCGCGTCGGCGGGGATGAGGGTGGAGAGGATCTGCACGGTGGTGGTCTTGCCCGCGCCGTTGGGCCCGAGCAGCGCGAAGACCGTGCCCCGGGGGATCGTCAGGTCGATGCCGTCGAGCACCGTCTTCCCGCCGTAGGACTTGGACAGTCCCCTGACGGTGATGGCCGGTGCGACGGGCGGCGCGAAGATCGCGGCATTGGTCATGATCATGACAGTCCTGTCTGTGTGCGGTATCGCCGGGAGGGGTCGGTCATCCGGTCAGGGGCGGCGGATCACGATGTCGCCGACCCCGGTGCGGGCGCGCACCTCGACGGTCTCCTGGGCGGCGCCGGGGCCGTCGGAGGCGCCGAGGGAGTTGTGCACGCCGCCGGCGCCGGTGTGCACGTCGAGCCAGGCGGCGGTGGACCCGTTGATGCCGACCTCCACGTCGCCCGCGGCGGTGTGGAGCGTCACCTGACCACGCGTCACATCCCCGACGCGCAGGGAGCCGTTGGCGGACCTGGCGTTGACCGAGGCGTGGGCGACGTCGACGGAGATGCGGCCGTTGGAGGAGTTCGCCCTCAGGTCGCCGGTGACCGAGCCGATCGAGGTCTCGCCGTTGCCGTTCTTGACGACGGCCGCGCCCGCGATCTCGCCGACCTCGATCCGGCCCGCTCCGACGATCTCGGCGTCGCCCGACACGCGGTCCACTCGGATGTCGCCCCAGCTGCTCCTGAGGTTCACGGTCGTCGCCTCGTCGACCTGGATGTCACCCATGGACGTCTTGATCCGGCACTCCCCGAAGCGGCCCTCGCAGAGGAAGTCCGCCATGGGCGTGATGCCCCGCACGTCCGACCCGGCCGGCAGCTCGACGCTCACCCGGAGCGCCCCGCTCTTGCCGAACAGGGAGCGCTTCCTCGGTCCCTTGATCGAGAGCGTGCCGCCCGAGAAGACGACCTTGGTCTGCTCCGCGGCCCGTACGTCGATGTCGGCGGCGGCGTTGGCGGGCAGCACCTCGACGACCGTGTCGAGGCGCTTTCCGGCGGTGATCCGGGCGGTCCCGAGGTCGAATTCGAGGACGACGGAGATCGGTTCGGGAGTGTCGAAAGCAGGCATGGCGGTTCCGTCCTCGTGGCTGTGGAGTGTGTTCCCGCCGGTGGGGCGGGTGAGGAAGAAGTGGTGCGGAGGGCGGGTCCGCTAGCGGACCCAGCCCGTGAAGCTCTGCCGGCCCTGATGGCGGCTGCTGCCTGCGGGGCGGGCGGGCTTGCCGGGCTCCAGGGCGGTGGCGACGGCCCGTACCAGCCAGGCGTTGACCGACAGGCCCTCCTGCCCGGCGGCGTCCTCGACCCGGGCCTTGAGGTGCGCGGGGAGGCGGAAGTTGATGCGCGCCGTGCCGCCCTCGTCGCCGTCCGCGGCGACGAGGGGCGCGGGCGCCGGCACGCTCTCGGGCTCCCCGCCCCGCTCGTACGCCTCCGGGGCCGGCGGCGGCGTCACCACGAACTCGGGGTCCGTCCCGCGCAGCCGTACGTCGACGGAGCCCGGCGCGAGGTCGCGGGTGACCTCGTCCATGGCGGCGGACAGCGCGTTCAACAGGGTCAGCCGGGCGGCCGACTCCAAGGGCGCGGTGAGCCGCTCGGCCAGGGCGCGGGCGTCGTCCCCGCCCGCATCGGCGGCGACCGCGAGCTCGTGGCGGAGGTTGTCGACATAGGGCGTGAGGTCCATGACGTCATCATGGCACCACTATGGCGCCACGGCAAGTCGTGATGGCGCATTGATGGCGCCAAGTGGCGTTACGTGGCGCCATGCGGTGCCATCCGGTGCCACCGGGTCGTGCGCCGGGGCCCGGACATGGTGAGGGCGGGCCGGCCAGGACGCTGTCCCGCATTCCCGCGAGCACCTCGCCGGCCGTGGACCGCCCGGTAAATCAGTGGCTCCGGACCCCCTCGCCGGGAGACGCTGCCGCCGTTGACCAGCGGCGAGGCACGGAGGCTTCCTCATCATGACCAGTACAGCGGCGGCGACCCTGACGACGGGGGCCGCGGTGGCCGTCTTCCTGCGGAAGGCGGGCCGGATCAAGGTGCGCTACTCCGCCGCCGTCGTCCACGACGACGGCACGCGCGTCGTCGTACGGGCGCCGTGGGCGGGGGCGCAGACGCGCGACTTCGGCTTCGTGCGGTTCGAGGACGGCGACGTGTTCACCGAGCACTACTGGCGCGACCGCTGGTACGCCGTCAAGGAGGTGCGGGACGCGGGCGGGGTGCTCAAGGGCTGGTACTGCGACGTCACCCGCCCGGCGCACGCCGAGCAGGGCGCGATCGTCGTCGAGGACCTCGATCTGGACCTGTGGGTCTCGGCGGACGGCTCCGCCGTACTGCGCCTGGACGAGGACGAGTTCGCCGACAGCGGCCTGGACGGCAGCGACCCCGACGCCGCGCGGGCGGCCCGCTCGGCGCTGGACGAGCTGGAGGCGCTGGCCCGGTCGGGCGGTCTCGGTGGCCTTCTCGCCCTGGCGTGACAGGCTGTCACCATGGCCGACTCCAGCAATCGCACGTCCGCGCTCGATCTGATCCTGGCCGCCGTCGACCCCGGCAGCTGGCGGTGCTGGGACGCCCCCGTCGCGGTGACGGCGGACGACCCCGGCTACCGCGCCGACCTGCTGGCGGCGCGGGAGCGGACCGGGCTCGACGAGTCCGTCGTCACCGGCGAGGGGCGGGTGGCCGGGCGCCGGGTGGCCCTCGTGGCCTGTGAGTTCCGCTTCCTGGCCGGGTCGATCGGGGTCGCGGCGGGGGAGCGGCTGGTGCGGGCCGTGGAGCGGGCGACGGCCGAGGGGCTGCCGCTGCTGGCGGCGCCCGCCTCGGGCGGCACCCGGATGCAGGAGGGCACCATCGCCTTCCTGCAGATGGTGAAGGTGACCGCCGCGATCACCGACCACAAGGCGGCAGGGCTGCCCTACCTCGTCTATCTGCGGCACCCCACGACCGGCGGCGTGCTGGCCTCGTGGGGCTCGCTGGGCCACCTCACCGCCGCCGAGCCCGGCGCCCTCATCGGCTTCCTGGGGCCCCGGGTGCACGAGGCGCTGTACGGCGAGGAGTTCCCGCCCGGCGTACAGGTCGCCGAGAACCTGCTGGCGAACGGCCTGGTGGACGCGGTGCTGCCTGCGGGGCGGCTGTCGGAGGTCGCGGCGCGGGCGCTGTCCGTGCTGTGCGACGACGCCGCGGAGCCCGCGGCGCCCGCACCGGATCCCGCGCCCGGGGCGAGCGCCGAGGCGCCCCCGGCCGAGGAGTCGATCCGCCGCTCGCGCCGCCCCGACCGGCCCGGCGTACGGGAGTTCCTGCGCGCCGCCGCCACCGACGTCACGCTCTTGAGCGGTACGGGCGCGGGGGAGCGCGATCCGGGGCTGCTGCTCGCCCTCGCGCGCGTGGACGGCACACCGTGCGTGGTGCTCGGCCACGACCGCGGCAGCCATCCCGACCCGGCCACCGGGCAGGCGCTGGGGCCGGCGGGGCTGCGGGCGGCCCGGCGGGGCATGCGGATCGCCGCGGAACTGGACCTGCCGTTGCTGACCGTCGTGGACACCGCCGGGGCGGCCCTCTCGCGGGAGGCCGAGGAGGGCGGGCTCGCCGGGGAGATCGCCCGCTGCCTCGCCGACCTGGTCGATCTGTCCGCACCCACCCTGTGCCTGCTGCTGGGTCAGGGCGCGGGCGGGGCGGCCCTGGCGCTGCTGCCGGCGGACCGGGTGGTGGCGGCACGGCACGCCTGGCTGTCGCCGCTGCCGCCCGAGGGGGCGTCGGCGATCCTGCACCGGACGACGGAGCGGGCCTACGAGGTCGCGGGGCGTCAGGGAGTGCGCTCCGCCGACCTCTTGGCGAACGGGATCGTGGACCGCATCGTAGAAGAGGAAGGGAACTTCCTTTCGGTCCTTGGTCGGGTGATCGGAGCGGAAATGGCTGCTCTCAGGGCGCGTGACCAGCACGAGCGGCGCTCGGGACGCCGTGCGCGCTATCGGCGCCTCGGTGGCGCAGGTGGCACCTCGTCATAAAGAAATACGGGCATTGCGGGCAAGCATTCAACGGGAATTGACAAGCTTAGGCTTGCCTAACCTAAGGTCGTTCCCGTGAACGCGACCGATGTCCGGCCAGTCCGGCCACCCCGGCCCGTCGCCGGGCGTCCGGCGGCACTCCGCAGGGTCCTGCTGCTGACGGGCGGCCTGGCGCTGCTCGTGCTGTGCGTGGCGCTGAGCCTCGCCGCGGGTTCCCGCGCCGTGCCGCTGAGCACCGTGTGGCACGCCCTGGCCGACGGGGACCGCAGCAGCGACGGCCTGGTCGTCACCGGGCTGCGCGTGCCGCGCACCGTCATCGGCGTGGTGGTCGGCGCCGCCCTCGGCGTCGCGGGCGCCCTCGCCCAGGGCATCACCCGTAACCCCCTGGCCTCGCCCGCCACGCTCGGCATCAATCACGGAGCCGGCTTCGCCGTGGTCGTCGCCAGCTACGCGCTGCACCTGACGCACCCGGCCCAGTACCTGCCCTTCGCCTTCGCCGGCGCGGCGCTCGCCACCCTCGCCGTCCTCGCCCTCGCCCGCCGCGCCGGCGACCTGGACCCCGTACGGCTCGCGCTCGGCGGCACCGTGCTGGACGCCGTGCTCATCTCCTGGACCTCCGCGGTGATGCTCACCAGCCACCGCACCCTGGACGAGGCCCGCTTCTGGCTCGCCGGCTCGCTCGCCGGGCGGCAGACCGACATCCTGCTGCCCGTCCTCGCCCCGCTCGTCATCGGCCTCGTCCTGGCCCTGGCCGTCACCCCCGCGCTCAACGCCCTCGCCCTCGGCGACGAGACCGCCCAGGCCCTCGGCGTCCCGGTCGCCAAGGTGCGCGCCGCCGGCGGCATCGCCGTGATCCTGCTCGCCGCCTCCTCCGTGGCCGTCGCGGGCCCGCTCTCCTTCGTCGGCCTCGCCGCCCCCCACCTCGTACGCAAGCTCGTCGGCGCCGACCACCGCTGGCTCATCCCCGGCTGCCTGATCGCGGGCCCGCTGCTGCTGCTCACCGCGGACGTCCTCGGCCGCCTCGTCCTGCGCCCCGTCGAACTGGAAGTCGGCATCGTCACCGCCCTGCTCGGCGCGCCCCTGCTGGCCCTCCTCGCCCGGAAGGTGGCGCGATGACCCCCGTCACGACCGATGCCGCGCCCCGCGCGGCAGGCGGCGCGCTCGCCCGGCAGCGCCGGCGGACCGCCCTGCTGGGCGCGGCCGCCACGGCCCTGCTCGTGGTGCTCACGGCGATCGGGCTCGGCACCGGCGAGGTCTCGATCCCGCCGCTGGACGCTTTGCGCGGCCTGCTGGGCCTCGGCGACCCGGGCAACGTGATGCTCGTCCAGGAACTGCGCGCCCCCCGCGTGCTGTCCGCCGTCG
Organism: Streptomyces sp. NPDC021096; assembly: GCF_040641275.1. Lineage (NCBI taxonomy): Bacteria > Bacillati > Actinomycetota > Actinomycetes > Kitasatosporales > Streptomycetaceae > Streptomyces > Streptomyces sp. NPDC021096. The sequence continues at coordinate 75,578 of NZ_JBFADG010000017.1, forward strand.
TGGCCGGGGCGGGGCTGGGCATCGCCGGCGCGATCCTGCAGCGCGTCGCCCGCAACCCGCTCGCCTCGCCCGACGTGGTCGGGGTGACCGGCGGCGCCTCGCTGGGCGCGATGGCCGTCATCGCCTCGGGCGCCTCGGCCTCGCTGATCTCGCCCGCCGCGCTCGGCGGCGGGCTGCTCGCCGCCGGCCTGCTCGGACTGCTGGCCTGGCGGGGCGGGTTCACCGTCTCCCGGCTCGTCCTCGTCGGCCTCGCCGTGCAGTCCGGCCTCGCCGCCGCCGTGAACCTCCTCATCGTCCGCTTCCCCGCCGAACTCGCCTCCTCCGCCCTGCAGTGGACCACCGGCTCGGTGTACGGACGGACCTGGACCGAGGTCGAGGCCGGAGGAGGCGTCATCCTCGCCGGGCTCGTCCTGGCCCTGGCCTGCCACCGCAGGATCGCGGTCCTCGACCTCGGCGACGACAGCGCCGGCGCCCTCGGCCTGCCCCCCAACGCCGCCCGGCTGCAACTGCTGCTCCTCGCCGTCGTGCTGGCCTCGGTCGCCGCCGCCCTCACCGGGCCCGTCGGCTTCGTGGCCCTGGCCGTACCGCACATCGTGCGGTTCCTGGCCGGACCGCCCACCACCGGCACGCTCGTGCTGACCGCGCTCGCCGGAGCCGTCCTGCTGCTGGGCGCCGACCTCGTCGTCCTGCACGTCCTGCCCGTGCACGGGCTGCCCGTCGGCGTCGTCACCGCCACCCTCGGGGCGCCCTGGCTGCTCGTACTGATGCTGCGTCAAATGAAGCCCAACGCTGGGAGTGCCACCCGATGAGCGCCACGACGAACGCCAACGAGCTGGCGACCCACGGCCTGCGGCTCGGCTACGGAAACACCGTCATCGTCGACGGCGTCGACCTGACGCTGCCCGGCGGCGCCGTCACCGCCGTCGTCGGCCCCAACGCCTGCGGCAAGTCCACCCTGCTGCGCGGCATGGCCCGGCTGCTGGCCCCCGCCGCCGGCACCGTCACCCTCGACGGCAGCGACATCCACCGGATGCCCGCCCGCGCCCTGGCCCGCCGCATGGGCCTGCTGCCGCAGCAGGCCGTCGCCCCCGAGGGCATCACCGTCGAAGCGCTCGTCCGCCTGGGCCGCTACCCCCACCAGCGGATGCTCACCCCCTGGTCGAAGGCCGACCAGAACGCCGTGGAGGACGCGCTCGCCCGCACCGGCACCGACGCACTGCGCGACCGGCCCGTCGACGAACTCTCCGGCGGCCAGCGCCAGCGCGCCTGGATCGCCCTCGCCCTCGCCCAGGACACCCCGCTGCTGCTCCTGGACGAGCCCACCACCTTCCTCGACCTGCGCCACCAGCTCGACGTGCTCGATCTGGTCGAGGAGCTCAACGCCGAGGCCGGCCGGACCGTCGTCATGGTCCTGCACGACCTCGGCCAGGCCGCCCGCTACGCCGACCACCTGGTCGTCATGTGCGACGGCCGCCCGGCCGCAGCCGGGCCCCCGGCGGACGTCCTCACCGCCGAACTCGTCGAGAAGGTCTTCCGGGTCGAGTGCCGGGTCGTCCCCGATCCCGAGACCGGCACCCCCCTGGTCGTGCCCCGCGCCCGCTCCGCCAGACGCGCGGCACCAGCGGCCTCCTGACGCCCCCCACCACCCACCACCGCTCGAGAGGGACCCCACCATGACCGTGCCCCGGCCGGCCCACACCCGTATGCGCAGAGTGTTCGCGACGTCTCTCGCAGTGATCATCGGTGCCGGCGCGCTCGCCGCGTGCGGCGACGACGAGAAGAAGTCGGACGAGTCCAAGCCCGCCGCCTCCGACACCGGCTTCCCGCGCTCGATCACCCACGCCATGGGCAGGACCGAGATCAAGAAGAAGCCCCAGCGCGTCGTCGTCCTCGACACCGGCGAGCTGGACGACGTGACCATGCTCGGCATCAAGCCCGTCGGCGCGGTCTCCCCCCACATGAAGACCGAGGGCGGCTTCCCCTCCTACCTCGGCGACAAGACGAAGGACACCAAGGACGTGGGCCCCATGGCGGAGCCCAACATCGAGCGCATCATGTCGCTCAAGCCCGACCTGATCCTGTCCTCCAAGGTCCGCCACGCCAAGGTCTACGACAAGCTCAAGGGCATCGCCCCCACCGTCTTCACCGAGACCACCGGCGCCCCCTGGAAGGAGAACCTGAAGGTCCACGCCCAGGCCCTGGGCCTGGAGAAGGAGGCCGCCTCGGCCATGGACGCCTACGAGAAGCGCGCCAAGGCCCTCGGCGAGGAGATCAAGAAGAAGAACGACGGCAAGGCGCCCACCGCCTCCGTCGTCCGCTTCGTCGCCGGCCCCACCCGCCTCTACCAGAAGCAGTCCTTCAGCGGCATCGTCCTGAGCGACACCGGCCTGCGCCGCCCCGAGTCGCAGGACGTCGACAAGCCCATGCTCGAGGTCTCCCCGGAGCAGATCGACAAGGCCGACGCCGACATGGTCTTCGTGACCGTCGCCGACGACCCGAAGAAGACCCAGCAGGACGCCGTCCAGGGCAACCCGCTCTGGAAGGGCCTCGGCGCCGTCAAGAACGAGAAGGTCTTCCAGGTGCCCGACGAGACGTGGATGTCCGGCATCGGCATCCAGGCCGCGAACCACGTCCTCGACGACATCGCCAAGGCCGCCGGCGTCGACGCGCCCAAGTAGCCACCCCCGCCCGCCGGTTCCCCACCCGGCAGGCCACCGCATCACACCCCCGCCGCAAGACCCCTCGCTCCACCTCCCCACCCTCCGTGCCGGGCCGCGTGTGCGGCGCGGCCCGGCACGGACGCCCTCACCCACACCCCTGCCCCCGAAAGGTGCCCCCGTGCGGCTGCATCTTCTCGCGCTCAACCCCACCGACTCCGTCACCGAGGGCTTCCTGCCCGCCGCCGCCCGCCTCGGCCTGGCCGTCACCCTCCTCACCGACCAGCCCGACGCCCACCGGCGCGCCTACGAACGCCACGTAGCCGGCGGCGGCGAACCCCTGCCCGAGCTGGACGTCCACCCCTGCGACGTGCGCGACTTCCGCGAGGTCATAGGCCGGATCTCCGCCCTCGGCCGGCCCGACGCGGTGTTCACCAACAGCGACCACCTGCAGACCCAGGCGGCCCTGGCCGCCGACTACTTCGGCCTCCCCGGCAAGGACTGGCGCGCCGCCCTGCGCGCCAAGAACAAGGCCCAGCTGCGCCGCAGCCTCGCCGAAGCCGGCCTCGACGCCGTCTTCTGCGCCGAACTCGCCCCCGGCGAGGACCCGGAAGCCCTCGGCGACGGCCGCCTCGACGGCGCCCCCTTCCCCTGCGTCCTCAAGCCCCGCGAGGGCGTGGCCAGCGAGGACGTCGTCCTCGTCGGCGACGCGCGCGAACTGGCCGACCGCTGCCGGCAGATCAGGGCGCGGCGTCCCGACGCCGCCCTGCTCGTCGAGGAGTACCTGGACGGGCAGCTGCACACCCTGGAGACCCTCGGCGACGGCACCGCCCTGCACGCCTTCGCGGCCTTCCGCACCCAGCTCTCCCCACCGCCCTACTTCATCGAGGAACGCCTCGACCTGCTGCCCGCCCTCCCGCAGCCCCACAGCGAGCAGGTCATCGCCCAGCTGAAGGCGCTCGGCATCGGCTTCGGCATCTGCCACACCGAGTACGTGGCCCAGGGCGACCGCGCCCGCATCATCGAGGTCAACTACCGGGCCATCGGCGACCAGTGCGACCTCGTCCTGGCCGGGCTGCTGGACATCCCGCTCTTCGAGCACACCCTGCGCACCCACCTCGGACAGCCGCTTCCGGCCGATCTCGGTGGGCGCACGGACGGCCGGGTACGTATGGAGTACGTGTGCGCCGAGCGCGCCGGCACCCTCAAGGCCGCGCCCGGGGCGAGCGACACCGAGCACGACGGCGTACGGCTGGTCTACCGGCCCTGGCGCGAGCTCGGCGAGGAACACCCGCTCTACCGCACGAACCGCGACTACCTGGGGGTGTTGCGGGCGACCGGTACCGACGAGGACCGGATCGACCGTGCCGTCGCGGAATTCCTGGCGAACCGGCGATGGGAGATCGTCTCATGAGCGCGGCTGCGACGGCCCCCGACGCCGTGGAGGACGAACTCCTCGGCCGGGTGCTCAGCACCCTGCTGCGCGAGGACGCATACCGGCTGCGCAGCAAGGCGGTCGCCGAAGCGCGCCCCGACGGCGACTGGCTCCGGCTTCCCGTCACGGACGAAACGTTGCTGCTCCCGGTCGGCCCCGAGGGCTTCCAGTGCGAGGTCCAGGCCCGCGAGCCCCTCCTGGAGACGGCGAACGGCCCGGTGCGCGGCCTGCGGCCGGTCCTCGCCCGGCTCCGGGCGGCCGCCGAGCCCGAGGACCGGGCCGGGTTCGACGCCTTCCTCGCCGAATGCGACGAGGCGCTGGCCGCCATGCGGCTGCACGGCCGGGTGCGCGAGGACGTCGTCGGGACGCTGGCCGGGACGTACGGGCACACGGTGGCCGACTGGACGGGGCTGCGCGGCTCCCTCGCCTACGACACCCTCGCCGCCTTCCGCGACCACCCCGTCTACCCCACCGGCCGCGCCCGCTCCGGCCTCAGCGAACGTGAACTACGCGCGTACGCCCCCGAGTTCCACCCCTCCTTCCCGCTGCGCTGGCTCGCCCTGCCGCGCGAGGCCGTCACCGGCGAGCACGCCGCACTGCCGCACTGGTGGCCCACCCCCGCCGCCCTCGGTCTGCCCCGCCTGGACGCCACCCACCTGGCGCTGCCCGTCCACCCCCTCACCGCCGGCGCCCCGCTGGTCGACGCCCTGCGCGCCACCGGCCTCACCGGCTCCGCGCACCTGGCCGAGAAGCCCTGGCTGGAGGTGACCCCCACCCTGTCGACCCGTACGGTCGCCGTCGCCGACGACCCGGAGGTCCACCTCAAGCTCCCGCTCGCCACCGCCACCCTGGGCCAGCGCAACCGCCGCACCATCAAGCCCGGCACCCTCCTCGACGGCGAGGTCGGCCAGCGGCTGCTCGAGGAGGTCATCGCCCACGAGCCGCGCTTCGCCGGCTCCGTGCTCCTCGCCGACGAACGCACCCACCTCGGCGCCGGCCACGAACTCCTCGCCGCCCTCGTGCGCCGCTACCCGGCCGGCCTGCAGGACGCCCACGTCGTCACCGTCGCCGGGCTGCTCGCCCGCACCCCCGACGGCCGCCTCGTCGCCGACGCCCTCGCGGAGCGCTACTACGGCGGCTCGCTCGTCGCCTTCGTGGACGCCTATCTGACCCTGCTCCTGGACTGGCACACCACCCTCTTCTCCTACGGCATCGCCCTGGAGTCCCACCAGCAGAACACCTCCGTCGTCCTCGACGAGATCGACGGCAGGCCCCGGCTGCGGCTGCTGCTGAAGGACAACGACGGGCCGCGCGTGCACGCCGTGCGCCTGGCCGCCCGCCTCGGCGGCGAGGCCGCGGACCTGCTGGGCTTCGACGACCGGCGCATCCTCGTGGCGGGCGACGGCCCGGTCGCCGACGTGTTCGCGACCATCACCGTCCACCTGTGCGCGGGCGCCCTCGCCTTCGAGCTGGCCCGCCTCGGCCGGGGACCGCTCGACGGATGGCTGCGGCAACTGCGCGAGCGGCTCTGCGAGGCCACGGCCCGGCTCGCCCCCGGGGCGGCCGCCGTCCTGCGGGCCCGGGTGCTGGACGCCGGCCGGCTGCCGGTCAAGGCCATGATCACCGCGGGGACGCTGCTCACCAAGGAGCGCTCGGGCGCCGCCGACATCAACAAGCACTACGTCGACGGGCCCAATTACCTGCGGGAGGGCGCCCGGTGACCGCCGTCCTGGACCGTACCGAGCAGCGGGCACCCGCCGCCCTGCGCACCCGGCAGATCCACGCCGTGGCCGCCTGCTACTTCGTCGCCTCCTTCGCGGCCCTCGGCCTGCCCCCCTACCTCACCGCGATCCTGCCGGGCCTGGGCGACCACCAGGCCCGCTGGGCCGGGCTCCTCTACATCGTGCCGACCGTCTTCGGCGCGATCGGCGCCCCCCTGTGGGGGCGGCTGGCCGACCGCTACGGCCGCAAACGGCTGCTGCTGCGGGCCCAGCTGGGCCTCGCCGTCTCCTTCCTGCTCGCCGGCTGGGCCGACAGCCTGCCCGCCTTCGCCGCCGCCCTCGTCCTGCAGGGCATCCTCGGCGGCACCTTCGCCGCCTCCAACGGCTACCTCGCCGCCGCCCTCGACGGACAGCGCCTGTCCTGGGCGCTGACCCTGATGCAGGGCGCCGCCCGGCTCGCGCTCGTCGCCGCGCCGATCGTGGTGGGCACGCTCTCGCCCTGGGTCTCGCCGCACCGCCAGTACGCGCTGCTCGCCGTGCTGCCGCTGGCCGCCGCCGTGATGCTGGCCGCGCTCCCCGAGCCACCGCGCTCCGAGGACGGCGCACCGCAGGGCCCCGAGGACACTGCGGCCGGGGCGGCCGGGGCGGAGACGGGACGCGGGGGCCGCGGCTCCCTGCGCACCCTCTACGTCCTCGAGTTCACCTTCGTCCTCGCCACCGTCATCTCCTACCCCTACCTGATCACCCTCGTCGAAGGGCGGCTGCCCGGGCTCGGCTCCGCCGTCAGCGGGCTCCTGTTCGCCCTGCCGCACGTGTGCTACCCCCTGCTGGCCAAGCCCGTGCACACGCTCGTGGCCACCCGCCCACACCTGGGCGCCGCCACCGGCTTCGCCCTGGTGGCCGCGGCGCTGGCCGGGCACTGGGGCGCCGAGTCCCTGCCCTCCTTCGTCGTGCTGCGGCTGCTGCTGGGCGTCGGCATGACCCTGGGCCTGGTGAGCCTGTCGGCGCTGGCCGCCGAGGCCTGCAAGGGCCGCAGACCCGGCCGGCTGTTCGGGTCCCTGGAGCTCATATCCAAGGCCGGGGCCGTCGTCGCCGGAGCGGTCGCCGCCGTCTCCAACGACGTCTGGGGCCCGGCCGCCCCCATCGTCGCAGGATCCGCCGTCGCAGCCCTGACGGCGCTCGTCAGCACGTCCTCCCTCCTCCGCTGGAGTCGCTGAAATGTCCTCAGCCCCCTCTGCCTCCGGTTCCCCTGCCGCCGCAGTGCTCTCCTCCGCCGTCGCCGGTACGCCCACCGCCGACGACGTGGTCGCCCACACCCTCCTGAACTGCCTGCTGCGCGAGGTCTCCGGCCCCGAGCACCAGACCGCCGTCACCGACGGGCACCTGCTGCTGCGCCTGCCCCGCAGCGACACCCTGCTGCGGGTCCGGCTGCGCCGCGCCTCCCTCATCGGCGCCCACCGCTTCACCGGAGGAGTCGGCGAACAGCGCGACGGGGCCTGGCACGAGCTGCCCTGGCAGAGGCTCGCCGAGTACATCCACCGCGAGCTGGAGCTGCGCACCGGCGTCCGCAACGAGGAGTTCCTCGGCCAGGTGGCCTCCAGCCACGCCGGCACCAGCGCCGCCCTCGCCGCCCGCCCGCCGGCCGGCAAGGCCGGGCAGGCCCGGGAGGAGGGGCCGGCCGCCCCCGCCGACCGCTACATGGACTCCGAGCAGTCCCTGCTCTTCGGCCACCGCTTCCACCCCACCCCCAAGGCCCGCACCGGCGCCCCCGAGGACTGGGGCCGCTTCGCCCCCGAGGCCCGCGCCCGCTTCGCCCTGCACCACCTGGCCGTGCGCCGCGAGCGGGTACGGCAGGAGGCCGCCACCGCGACCGCCCTGGACGCCTTCGACCGGCAGGGGAGCGTGCCCGAGGGGTACGTCCTGCTGCCCGTGCACCCCTGGCAGTACGGCATGCTCCGGGACCACCCCGTCCTGCGCGAGGCCATCGGGCGCGGGGACGTCCTCGAACTCGGGCCGCGCGGCGCCGAGTTCGGGCCGACCGCCTCCGTGCGCACCCTCTACGACGGCCGGGACTTCCTGAAGTTCAGTCTGAACGTGCGCATCACCAACTGCCTGCGCAAGAACGCCGAGTACGAGCTGACCGGCGCCGTCGCCCTGACCCGGATCCTGGAGCCGGTCGCCGCCGACCTGGCCGCCCGCTTCCCCGGCACCGAGCTGCTGCGCGAGCCCGGCTACCGCACCCTCGACCTCGGCAGCCGCGAGCTGGCCGAAGGCTTCGGCGTCATCGTCCGCGAGGGCCTCGACGCCCGGCTCGCCCCCGGCCTGACCGCCCTGCTCGCCGCCGCCGTCGCCGACGAGTACCCCACCGGCGGCGCCCAGCTCTCCAGGCTCCTGGCGGGCACCGGCCCCGAGTCCACCCTCGCCTGGTGGAACGCCTACCTCGAACTGCTCGTCCCGCCGGTGCTGGCCGCCTACTTCGACCACGGCGTCGTCCTCGAACCCCACCTGCAGAACGTCGTGATCGGCGTCGACGCCGACGGCATGCCCCGGCAGGTCCTGCTGCGCGACCTGGAGGGCACCAAGCTGCTCCCCGGCCACCACGCCGACGTCCTCGCCGCGCTCCCCGAGGACGTGGCCGGCCCCATGACGTACGACCGCGAACGCGGCTGGGACCGCGTCGTGTACTGCCTGCTCGTCAACCACCTCGCCGAGATGCTCGCCGCGCTCGCCGACCGCCACCCCCACCTCGAGCCCGAACTCTGGTCCGCCGTCCGCCGGGTGCTGGCCGCGCGGGCCGCCGCCCATGACAACCCGCCGCTGCTGCGCGCCCTGGTCGCCGGGGTGCCGCTGCCCGCCAAGGCCAACCTGCTGACCCGCTGGGAGCGCAAGGCGGACCGGCACGCCGGATACGTCCGCATCGGCTCGCCCCTGGTCTCCGACCTGCTGACGGTGCTGGCCGCGACGGATTCCCGGACCGAACCCTGGAGCACCACGCTGTGATCACCCCTCGCGTCGCCGCCCACGCCACCCGCCTGCCGGCCGGCGAACTCCCCGCCTACGTGTACGACCTCGCCGCCCTGGACGAGCACGCCCGCGCGGTGCGGGCCGCCCTGCCCGACGGCGTGGAGCTGTACTACGCCGCCAAGGCCAACCCCGCCCCCGACATCCTCAGGGCCCTCGCCCCGCACGTCAGCGGCTACGAGGTCTCCTCCGGCGGCGAACTGGCCCACGTCCGCGAGGCCGTGCCCGGCCTCCCGCTCGCCTTCGGCGGCCCCGGCAAGACCGAGGCCGAGCTGCGGCTGGCCCTCGACCTGGGCGTCGAGCGCTTCCACGTCGAGAGCGAACAGGAGCTGCGGCTGCTCGCCGCCCTCGCCGCCGAACGGCCCGGCCAGGACCCCGTGGACGTGCTGCTGCGCGTCAACCTCCCCGTGGGGGACGGCGACCTGGGCGGCGCGGCGCTGGCCATGGGCGGCCGGCCCAGCCCCTTCGGCCTGGACCCGCGCCGCGCCGAGGCCTGCCTGCCGCTGCTGCGCGGCACCCGGCTGCGGCTGCGCGGCATCCACGCCCACCTCGCCAGCGGCCTGGACGCGGCCGCCCAGCTCGCCGTCGCCGCCCGCGTCACCGACTGGGCCCGGGACCTGGACGAGCGGCACGGCCTGGGGCTGAGCGAGGTCAACGTCGGCGGCGGCATGGCCGTCGACTACGGCCGGCCGCACCTCCCCTTCGACTGGGCCGCCTACGGCAAGGGCCTGGCCGAACTCGCCGGCCGCCACCCCGGTTACACCCTGCGCATCGAGCCCGGAAGGGCGCTGACCGTCCACGCGGGCTGGTACCTCACCGAGGTCCTGGACCTCAAGCACAGCCACGGGGAGGCCTTCGCGGTCCTGCGCGGCGGCACGCACCACATGCGCACCCCCGCCGCCAAGGGCCACGACCACCCCTTCACCGTGCTGCCGGTCGAGGAGTGGGACCGCCCCTGGCCCCGCCCGGCCGCCCTGGACGAGCCGGTGACCCTCAGCGGACAGCTGTGCACCCCCAAGGACACGCTCGCCGCACGGGTGCCGGTGGCGGAGCTGAGGGTGGGGGACCGGGTCGCGTTCACCATGGCCGGCGCCTACGCGTGGAACATCTCGCACCACGAGTTCCTGATGCACCCGGCGCCGACCTTCCACTTCCTGGCGTGAGGCCGGCCGGGCCCCACGACTTTGCCAAATGTAGATGGTGGATGCATCTATGCAGGCGTAGCGTCGCAGTCGCGGTCCGCCGGAAAGGGATGGTGCGGACCGCGACCACGGGGGCTCGAGCCGCACCCCGGCACCTCCGGGGTGGCCTACCGAAAGGGGACACCGCGACCATGTGCGGCATCACCGGATGGATCTCCTACGACCAGGACCTCACGCGCCTGCCCGGGGCCCGGGACACCCTCGACGCGATGACGGCCACCATGATCTGCCGCGGCCCCGACGCCGGCGGCACCTGGCTGGACACCCACGCCGCCCTCGGCCACCGCCGCCTCGCCGTCATCGACATCGAGGGCGGCCGCCAGCCCATGCTCGTCGAGCACGACGGCCGCACCCGGCTCGCCCTCACCTACAGCGGCGAGGTCTACAACTACCGCGAGCTGCGCGCCGAACTCGAGGCCCACGGCCACACCTTCCGCACCCACAGCGACACCGAGGTCGTCCTCCACGCCTACCTGCGATGGGGCGAGGACTTCACCACCCGCCTCAACGGCATGTACGCCTTCGCCCTGTGGGACCCGCGCTCCGAGGAACTCCTCCTGGTCCGCGACCGCATGGGCATCAAGCCGCTCTACTACCACCCCACCCCCGACGGCGTGCTCTTCGGCTCCGAGCCCAAGGCCGTCCTCGCCCACCCCGCCGTACGCCCCGCCGTCGACGCCGAGGGCCTCGCCGAGCTGCTGGCCTTCACCAAGACCCCCGGCCACGCCGTCTACAAGGGCATGTACGAGCTGCGCCCCGGCCACACCGCGCGCATCCGCCGCACGGGCCTGACGGTGCGCCGCTACTGGGGACTGGAGGCGAGGGAGCACACCGACGACACCGCCACCACCGTGCGGCACGTGCGCGAGCTGCTCGACGACATCGTCGCCCGCCAGCTCGTCGCCGACGTCCCCCTGTGCACCCTGCTCTCCGGCGGCCTCGACTCCTCCGCCATCACCGCCCTCGCCGCCAAGGGCCTCGCCGAGACCGGCCGCGGCCCGGTGCGTTCGTTCTCCGTGGACTTCACCGGCCACACCGACCACTTCAAGGCCGACGCCCTGCGGCCCACCCCCGACGGCCCCTACGCCCACGCGCTGGCCGAACACGTGCGCTCCGACCACACCGACATCGTGCTCGACACCGCCGCCCTCATGGACCCGGCCCACCGCGACGCCGTCCTCACCGCCCGCGACCTGCCCATCGCCGGCTTCGGCGACGGCGACACCTCGCTGTACCTCCTCTTCAAGGCCATACGCGAACAGTCCACCGTCGCCCTGTCCGGCGAGTCCGCGGACGAGATCTTCGGCGGCTACCGGTGGTTCCACGACCCCGAGTCCGTCCACGCCGACACCTTCCCGTGGATCGCCGCGGGCGTCGCCGACCACTTCTCCGGCGAGAACAGCGGCGGCCGCGTCGCCCTGCTCGACAAGGGCCTCCTCGCCAAGATCGACATGCCGGGCTACCAGGACGCGCGCTACCGCGAGGCCCTCGCCGAAGTGCCCTATCTGCGGGGCGAGAGCGGCCTGCAGCGACGCATGCGCGAGATCAGCTACCTGCACCTGACCCGCTTCGTGCAGATGCTCCTCGACCGCAAGGACCGGGCCAGCATGGCCACCGGACTGGAGGTCCGCGTCCCCTTCTGCGACCACCGTCTGGTGAGCTACGTCTTCAACACCCCCTGGTCCATGAAGACCTTCGACGGCCGCGAGAAGTCCCTGCTGCGCGCCGCCACCCGCGACCTGCTGCCCGCCGCCGTCGCCGACCGGGTCAAGAGCCCCTACCCCAGCACCCAGGACCCGCGCTACGCCGCGGCCCTGCAGGCCAGGCTGCGGCAGGTGCTCGCCGACCCGGACGCGCCCGTACGCCCCCTGCTCGACCAGGGCACCGTGGCCCGTGCCCTCGCCGAGGACGCGGGCGACTCCTTCCGTTCCGCCACCGAGGTCGTCCTCGGCATCGACACCTGGCTGCGGGGCTACGGCGCCGCACTGGAGCTGTAGCGCACAATGGCCGTATGGCTTTGCAGATGACCGTCGACCCGGACGCCGCCGAACCTCCCTACGAGCAGATCCGCGCCCGCATCGCCGAGCGCGCCCGCTCCGGCGCGCTCCCGGTGGGCTACAAGCTGCCGACCGTGCGCGGCTTCGCCGAGGAACTGGGCCTGGCCGCCAACACCGTGGCCAAGGCCTACCGGGCGCTCGAAGCGGACGGGGTCATCGAGACGCGGGGCCGCAACGGCACGTTCATCGCGGCGCCGGGCGACACGGCCGACCGCGAAGCGGCGGCGGCGGCCGCGGCCTATGCGCAGCGCGTGCACCGTTTGGGGCTGACGCCCGGGGCCGCCCTGTCGGCCGTGCAGGACGCCTTGCGCGTCGCCTACGGCGACTGATTCGGGGGCTCCGCCCCCGGACCCCCGGTCCTCAAACGCCGGACGGGCTGGATTTTCCCCCGGTTCCGGGCAACGAAATCAGCCCGTCCGGCGATTGAGGACAAGAAACGGTGAAAGGGCGGGGCAGGGGCAAAATCCCGCTACAGGTACAACCCCGCATCCGCACCCTCCTGCTGGGCCGGCACCGAGGTCGGCCCGACACCGCGCCGCAAGGCGAAGAGCTCGGCCAGGGTCGCCCCCGAGCGGCCCACCCCCTCCTCGCGGCCCAGCCAGCCCACCGCCTCCGCCCGCGTCAGCGGCCCCACCTCGATCCGCGCCAGACAGCGCCCAGGACGCACCACGGCGGGATGCAGCCGCTCCAGGTCCTCGTTGGTGGTGACACCCACCAGGACGTTGCGGCCCTGCCCCAGCAGGCCGTCCGTCAGGTTGAGCAGGCGCGAGAGCGCCTGGCCGGCCGCGTGCCGTGCCTCGCCGCGGATCAGCTCGTCGCAGTCCTCCAGGAGCAGCAGCCGCCAGCGGCCCTTCGCCGACCCGTCGTCCTCGCCGATCGCGATGTCCATCAGATAGCCGACGTCGTTCAGCAGCCGCTCGGGGTCCAGCACGCAGTCCACCTGGCACCAGTCCCGCCAGGAGCGGGCCAGCGTCCGCAGCGCGGAGGTCTTGCCGGTGCCCGGCGGGCCGTGCAGGAGCAGCAGCCGGCCCGCGATGTCGTCCGGGGTGACCTTCATCAGCCCGTCCATCGCCTCGGCCACCGGCGCCGTGTAGTTGGCCCGGACCTCCTCCCAGGTGCCGGCGGAGATCTGCCGGGTCGTGCGGTACGGGCCGCGCCGGGGGGAGAGGTACCAGAACCCCATCGTGACGTGCTCGGGCTGGGGCTCGGGGTCGTCCTCGGCGCCCTCCACCGCCTGCTCCAGCACCTTCTTGGCCAGCTCGTCGCTGACGGCCGTCACCGTCACGTCCGCGCTGCGGTTCCAGCGCGCCGCCAGCAGCGACCAGCCGTCCCCCTCGGCGAGCAGCGCCCTGCGGTCGTCGTCCCGCGCCGAGCGCACCACGCGCGCCTCCGGCGGCAGGAGCGAGGCGCCGGAGCGGACGCGCTCCACCGAGTGGCCCCGCGCGTAGGGCTGTTCGCCGCGGGTGAAGGGGCCGAGGAAGAGGGCGTCGATGACGTCGGCGGGAGTGTCGCCGTCCACGTTCAGCCGGATGAGCGGGGACGGCGGGCGTTCGGCACTCGTGTCGGCACACATGCCGCCCATGATCCGGCACGGAACGCCCCGGCGCACCCTGGTTTTCCCCGGTTCCGCCCCCGTTGGCCGAGAAGCCGCCGCACACCGTTTCCGCCACGGTTACCCTTTCCGTGATGGGACGTCATGGTGAAGGTCGGCCGTCGCCCCGGCCGGCGCGGTGGCAGCCGAAGGGGACGCGGTGGCGGTCGCGGCCGTCACGGTGGCGGCTCACGGCGCTGCTCTCGGCCGCCCTCCTGACCCTCGCGGCGCTGGTCACTGTCTCCCTCGAGGCCTGGCACGCACGGGACCGGCCCGCTCGCCCGAACGCCGCCGCGGCCACCATAGGCTGGGGCTTCACCCATACCCAGCACAGCGCCGACCGGGGCCAGGACGCCGCCCGCCGCAACGCCGCGAAGACCCTCTCCGGCGTCCCCATGCCGCAGAACCAGCACATCATGGGCTGGGGTGCCGACAACCCCGAACCCCGGCCGGGAAAGTACAACTTCACCGACCTCGACCGGCGGGTGGCGCTCATGCGCAGTACGGGCACCACGCCGGTGCTGACGCTGTGCTGCGCCCCGGACTGGATGAAGGGCGGCGGCGAGCGGACGAACTGGTCGCAGAAGTCCCTGGAGACAGCCCCCGACCGGGCCCACTACAAGGACTTCGCCAAGCTGGCCGGGGTGATCGCCGAACGCTACCCGGACGTAAGGCACTTCATCGTCTGGAACGAGTTCAAGGGCTTCTACGACGAATCGAGGAAGCGCTGGGACTACGAGGGATACACCGAGCTCTACAACCTCGTCTACAAGGAGCTGAAGAAGCGGAACAGGCACGCGCTCGTCGGGGGGCCGTACGTCGTCATGGACAGCGAGGCCCCCGGCGCCGACTCCGACGCCTCCCGGGTGAGCGGGGACTGGGGCGCGGTGGACCAGCGGGCCGTCGACGCCGTGGAGTACTGGGACGAGCACAAGGAAGGGGCGGACTTCGTCGTCGTCGACGGCGCCAGCTACACCCGTACGGGCAACCGTCCCGTCCCCGACGAGTTCCGGGCCACGCGGAAGTTCGCCGACGTCACCACGTGGCTGAGCAGGACCACGGGCCTGCCGGTGTGGTGGGCCGAGTGGTACGTCGAGCCCGCCGACGAGAACGACGGCCGCAAGACGTGGACCGAGCCGCACCGCGTCGCCGTCCAGGCCAGCGCGCTGATGCGACTGGCCTCGGCGGGTGCGGCCGGAGCGTTCTACTGGAACCCCGAGGAAGAGGGCAGCGACTGCCCCGGCTGTCTGTGGCGCAGCACCGAACTCGCCGACGGCGGCGGCCGGCTGCCGATGCTCGACCTGCTGGAGCGGTTCGCCAAGGCCTTCCCGCCGGGCACGGTCTTTCGCGACGCCGAGGTGGGCGGCGAGGACGCGGCGCGGGTGCAGGTGCTCGCGGCCGGCACCTCCGTGCTGGCCGTCAACACCCAGGACCGGGCCGTCACGGCCCAGGTCGACGGCCGTCAGGTCGAGCTCGGGGCCTACGAGACCCGCTGGCTGTGACGGCGTACAGGTGGCCGGGGAATCATCCTTCCGGGGCTTGTCCGGGCAGTTGTCATCCGACCCGGGCGCGGCAAGACTTCCAGCGGCGTCACCGAGCGGAAGCGAAAGGAACACCGCCGTGCCCCAGAACGCACGTCAGGCCTTGGTCATCGTCGACGCGGAAGAGAACTACTACGTCCTGCCCTGGGAGGCCGTCGAGACGGCCAAGGCCGCGCCCGAGGCCAAGGCCGCCATCGAGGCACACCTGAGGCCGTACCCGAAGATCCCGCTCGCCGACGGCTACTGCTTCGCCGGCATGCTGGACCTGGCCGACGAGGACGAGATGGCCCACTACACCCCCGAGGCCTCCTGGCCGGTCGCGACCACCTCCTGACCATGGCCGCCCTCCTGTCCCGGACCACCGTCACCCGGGCCGAGCAGCGGTCCTTCGCCGCCCACGGCCACGCCCGCCTCCCCGGACTGTGGGACCGTGCGCTGGCCGACGGCATCGCCGCGGAGGGCCGCGAGCGGCACGCCGTGGCCGAGGTCCCGCGGCGCGGGCCGCGCACCCCCGTCACCGCCCGGCGCCTGCCCCGCCGGGACACCCCCGCCGCGAGCGGCCCGCTGCTGGCCCGGGTCCATCTGTCGCTGACCGGACTGGCCCGGGCGCTCACCGGACGGCTGCTGGTGCCCACCTTCGCCGCGTACGGCTACTACGAAGGCGACGACGAGGTCTTCCTGCACATCGACACCGAACAGTGCGACCTGACCCTGCTCACCACCGCGTTCGGCGACGTCGGTCCCCTGCACGTCCACCCGGGCCTGATCGGCGCCACCATGGAACAGCTCGGTGCGCTGGAGAGCGACCCGCGGTGGGACCGCACCGGCGGCACGCGCGTCACCTACCCGCACACGGGCGTCACCGCCCTCGACGGCCATGTCCTGCCGCACCACCGGCCCGGGCGCCCGGTGACCGGACCGAACGCGGTCGCGGCCCTGTGCTACCGGCCCCTGTTCTAAAGCCGCGCCCCTACGACATCGTCACCAGCCGCCACAGCAACGACCCCAGCACCACGGCCAGCAGCGGCAGCGAGAACCAGAAGGAGGCCTGCAGCCACCGCAGCTGCCCCACCCCGGGCCGCACCCCCACCCGCACCAGCTCCCGGGCCGTCAGCAGCACCAGCAGCGCCACCGCGGCGAGGGCGCCGGCCACCGACCCTGGCGTCCACGTCACTCGCGGCCCGGCCGGACCGGGGCGGGGCTCCGGCGCGCTGCCGGCGGGCCGGTCCTTCAGCGCGTAGAGCACCGCGTCGTCGTTGGTGAGCACCCGGCGCAGTTCCGGCCGGCCGTCCAGGGAGCGCCGCAGCCGCTGTGCCCAGTCGGGGGCGTACCCCGCGCTGAGCTCCAGATAGACGGACTGGCCGCGGTTGACCATCAGATAGGCGTTCGGCCCGGCCCTGCGCAGGGCCGCCACCAGGTCGGGCACCTGCCCGGGATCGCGCGGGGCGAGCGCCGGTTCGTAGAGCACCCGTTCCATGTCGCGCGCGCCCCACGGTATGGCGGGCGTGACGTCGTTGACCGTGTCGCTGCTCAGCCACAGCAGCCGTGCCGTGGGCCGGTCGTGGCGGTAGACGTAGTCCATGGCCGCGACCTCGCCGGCGCGGACGCGTTCGAAGGGCTCGTTGCCCCAGCGGGCCACCAGGAAGCCCAGGACGAGCACCAGCCCGGCCAGCATCGCCGCCAGCGGCGCCCTGTACACGCGGGAGCGCCCGGGCTCCGGGCGCGGGAAGAGGGCGAGCGCGGCGAGGGCGCAGGCGCCCGGCAGGGCGAAGAGGAAGACGCGCAGGGCCACTTCGCCGCCGTAGGACTGCATGCCGAAGGCGAGGAACGGCACGCAGGTCAGCACCGCCAGGCAGAGGTCGCGCAGCCCGGCCCGGCGCCGCCGCCACCAGCCCAGCGCGGCGCAGGCCAGCACGCCGGCCGCGAGCGCGACGCGGACGTAGAGCACCATCTTGTGGGTGCTGCTGCCGCCCTCGATGCGGCCCGAGACGGACGAGGAGACATTGCCGCCCAGCGAGCCCAGCCCGCCGAAGAGGTCGTCGAAGTGCCCCGACCAGTACGGCTCCGCCAGGAACCCCACCCACACCGCCAGCAGCACCGCACACAGCAGCGGCAGCCCGGCCGGGGTCAGCCGGCGCACCAGGACCAGGGCGGTGACGACGCCGAGCATGACGAACGGGGTCAGCTGGTGGCTGGCGACCGAGGCGGCGAACAAGGTGATCACCAGCGCCAGCAGGACCACCCGGGCGCCGCGGCCCGCGGGGGCGACCTCCCGTTCACCGGGCAGCAGTCTGCCGCGCAGCTGGCCGGGCCAGCGGAACCACATCAGCAGGACGGCCACGAACAGCAGATAGAAGAGGTAGTTGAGCGACTGGGGGGAGAAGTAGTCCTGCCCGACCCAGCCGCACAGCGCGAACAGCCACAGCGCCGTCCACGTCGCCCGCCAGCTCGCCCGTACCGCCCGCAACAGCACGTACAGCGGTGCCAGGCAGAGCAGCTGGACGGCCAGTGGCCACCAGCGCAGCACCTCGGTGAGGTCCCCCGCGCCGCAGGCACGGGCCGCGAACGCGGCCAGGGCGAAGAAGCCGGGCCAGCTCCAGCGCGCGTCGAGGTCGGGCGCGGCGGTGCCGGTGCGGTCGAGGTAGTCCAGGAAGCCCAGGTGCTGCCAGGCCGTGGCGAAGCGCGGCCGGTCCTCCAGCAGCGCGGGCACGGCGTGCAGCGAGACCACGGTCGCCAGCAGTACCGCCGCCAGCAGCCACCGGTGCGGCCGCTCCAGGCACAGGGTGCCCGCGAAGGCGGTCACCAGCAGCCCGGCCCCCAGCAGCGTCGCCACCGGCAGCACGGACACCAGCCCGAACCCGCCCATGCCGTCCAGGTCCACCTCGCCCACGGCCTTCAGCGGCACCCAGTACAGCGCCAGCGCCCCGGCCAGCAGCAGCCAGAGCGCGGCCTGCGGTGTACGCCACCGGCGGGCGGGACGCGGCGCGGCGGCCACCGGCGGGCCCGGGGGCGCGGCCGGCGCCCCGGTCGCCTCGGGCGCGGGCCGTACGTCGGGCCGGCGCTCCAGGTGGTCGATGTCCAGCCGCACCCCCAGCGGGATCGTGTCCGCGTCCAGCGCCGACCGCAGGGCCCAGCGCGTGCCGAACGCGCGGGTCCGGCGGTCCTTGGCACCGTCGTCCTGCCGGTCGCCGTGGACCGCGAGGTCGGCCAGGTCCCCGTCGGGCGGCGCCTCGTCGTCGCCGGCGGCCGGCGGAGCCGCCGGTGACCGGGACGCCGCCTTGAGCACGCCCCGCAGCTTCACCGCCGCTATGGCGGCGATCACCGTCAGGCTGCAGATCTCCGCGACGCCCGCGCCCGTCAGTCCCATCCGGGGCAGCAGCACCAGCGTCAGCCCCAGGACGAGCACGCACAGCAGACCCTGCAGATAGGCCAGCCCGGCCGTCCGGCTCTGTGCCCTCAGCACCGCGAAGTAGACCTCCATCACCACGCGCAGCGCCGCCCCCACCGCGAACCACCGCAGCAGCGGTGTCGCCGCCTCGGCGTACCCGCGCCCGAAGAGGCCCAGGACGTACGGCGCGAGGAGGAAGAGCAGCACACAGACCGGCACCATGATCTTGGCCATCCGGCGCAGCGCGGCCCGGCAGTTCTCCGCCAGGCGCGCCGGATCGTGCGAGCCCTCGACGGTCAGCGAGGCGCCCATGTTGATGGCCAGCAGATTGACCGTGCCGGCGATGGTGGAGGTGATGTAGAAGTAGGCGTTGTCGGCGGAGCCGACCTGGGCGGCGACGATCACCGGCACCAGATAGACCACGGCCAGCGAGAACAGCGAGCCGGTGTAGTCCCCCGCGAGGAAGCGGCCCATCTCCCGCCAGGACGCCGGCCGCGCGCTGTCCTCGGTCGCCCGGACGTGCGCCGGCACCAGCCGCCGGAACACCAGCCAGCCCAGCGGCACCACCGACACCGCGATCGAGACCACCCAGGACACGAACACCCCGGACACCGGCAGCGCCACCGCCAGCCCCACCAGCAGCGCCAGCTTCACCGCCGAGAAGACGGTGTTGCCCACCGGCACCCAGAGCGCGCTGCGCAACCCCGTCAGCACCCCGTCCTGCAGGGTGAGCAGGGACCAGGCGACGACCGCCGCGACGAACGCCAGCCCCGGCAACGGCCCGTCCAGGAACCGGAACGAGGGTCCCCACCGGTCGAGCGTGAGCACGAAGACGCCCGCCGCGAGGGCGACGAGCACCGAACTGCCCGCGTACGTACGGAAGACCAGCCGTCCCGTCGTGCGCCCCGCGACGGGGATGAAGCGGGCGAGCGCCCCCGTCAGCGTCACCGCCGTGAGCCCCGCCAGCAGCTTCATCGCGGCGATGGCCGCCGAGCCCTGGCCGACCGATTCCTCGCTGTAGTAGCGGGCCGCGACCAGCCAGAACCCCACCCCGAGGACGGCGCTGATGCCGGTGTTGAGCATCAGTGCGAAGGCGTTGCGGAACAGTGGGGTGCCGACGCCGCGCCCGGGCAGCCGCAGCCGCCGGGCGGTCGGTTCCACGGCTCTTTCCCCGGTGCGTTCCTCGGGCCGGGCGGTCGTGTCAGGCACGGGCTTCGGTCGCTTTCCTGATGGCGCTGCGGCTTCTGCGGACGACGGCATACCCCTTGGTCAGGGCCCGGTCGCCGGCGAAGAGCCGGCCGAGCCCCCGGCCCTCGACGAGCCGTTCGAACTCGGCGATCCCCGTGGTGCGGCGCACGGTCACCCGCTCCAGGGCGTACGGCCCCTGGCGGCGCGCGGCCAGCGCGTTGCCCACCGCGAGCGAGACCCCGAACCCGGCCGCGCGCACCGTACCGCGCACCCTGCGGCTGGAGTAGCCGTAGGGGTAGGCGAACGACACGGGTGGGTGACCCAGTTCCGCCGTCAGCAGGTCCCGGCAGTGCCGCACCTCGAACGACAGTCGCTCGTCGGTCAGCTGATCGAGCTGGGGGTGGGTATGGCTGTGGCCGCCGATCTCCATGCCCGCCGCGGCCAGCTCCCGCACCTGGTCCCAGCTCAGCATGAGGTCCAGCGCGCCGCCCGCCTCGTGGGCACCGCGCAGCCAGCCCGTCGAGGCGAACAGCGTGGCCACGAAGCCGTGTTCGACCAGGGCGGGGAGGGCGTAGCGGTGCACGCCCTCGTAGCCGTCGTCGAACGTGATGAGCACCGGCTTCGGGGGCAGCCGGCCGCCCCCGCGCCAGGCGTCGGCCAGCTGCCGGGCCGTCAGCGGCGTGAAGCCGAATCCGGCCAGCAGCCGCATCTGCTCGGTGAACGCGCCGGGGGAGACCGACAGCCCGTACGCCGCGCGGGCGGGCGAGAACGCCACCGCGTGGTACATCAGGATCGGCACCGGGGCCGCGCTCATGCTCTGTCCCCCTGGCGTTCGCGCGGACGCGCCCCTTCGAGGGACGGCGGCCCGGCCGCCGGCTCGAGCGCGGCCACCGCGAACCGGCCGCCGCCGCGGCGCGCCCGCAGGCTGCCCAGGGCGTAGCCCCCGGCCGCCGCGGCCACCCCGGCGACGATCGCCCCCGCCCGCCCCGCGCCGCCCGCCCGGCCCAGCAGCGCGTCGCGCACCCCGCGCGCGACGCCGGCCGGCAGTACGCGCGTGGTGTAGCGGCGCTCGCTCTCCAGTCCGGCCCGGGCCCCCACGCTGTGCGCCACCAGGGCCTTGGACAGGCCCTCGGCGTACGCCCGGGTGCGGAAGTAGCGGAACCGCTCGCGGCCCTCCGGCACCCGGTGGTGGATGACCGAGCGGTCGTCGATCAGCAGGACGGCGTCCGGCAGCGCCCGGGTGAGCCGGATGCACAGCTCCGTCTCCTCGCCGCCCAGCGGCAGCCGGTGGCCGTCGCGGCCGATGCCGCTGGCGAAGCCCCCGACGGCCTCCAGGGCGGTCCGGCGGAAGGAGGCGTTGCCGCCGAGGACGTTGCGGACGGCCACTCTTCCCGGCGGCAGCCCCCGGTAGGTGCAGCCCACGATCCAGTCGAACTCCTCCGGGAACCACGCCGGCCTGCGCCGGGAGGCCCAGACCGGCTGGGTGCGGCCGCCGACGGCCATCACCCGTGGATCGGCGTACCCCTCGGCGAAGTGCAGCAGCCAGTCCCGCTCGGCCACCGCGTCGTCGTCGAGGAAGGCGACGATCTCGCCCGAGGAGGCCGCGACCCCGGTGTTGCGGCCGGCGGACAGTCCCCGGGGCCCGGCGTTGGCCAGCACCCGTACCCGGTGCGGGTCCGCCCCCGCGCCGTCGTCGCCGTAGGTCTTGGCGAGCCGGCGCAGCAGCGCGGGGTTGTGGTCGACCACGAGCAGCGTCTCCAGGGCGGGGTAGGACTGGTCGCGCACCGAGGCCACCGCGGCGAGGATGTCGCCCCAGCGGTCCTCGGTGTAGACGCAGATGACCACCGAGACGCTCGGTGCACCGGTCCGTCCGGTCGGTGCAGCGCTCAAGAGACTTCCCCGTGGTTCGCCGTCGGTGCCAGGGCGAGCGGACGCCGGCGGTGGCCGCGGCGGGAGCCGCGTTCACGGAGGATCACCTTCAGCACCCGCAGCCCGTCGCGCACGGCCCGCAGGTTGCTCGTGCCGTGGATGCGCACGAACTCATGGCTGGGAATCTCCTGGACCCGCAGGCCCGCCTTCACCACTCTGATGTTCATCAGGGTCTCGACCTCGAAGCCGGCGCAGTCCAGTGCGATCTCGTCCAGGCAGTGCTTCCAGAACGCGTTGTAGCCGTAGCACAGGTCGGTGTAGCGGGCGCCGAACTTGTGGTTGACCATGGAGGTCAGCACGCGGTTGCCGAGCTTGCGGATCAGCGTCATGTCGTCCGTGCCGCCCCCGTTGGCGAAGCGGGAGCCCTTGGCGAAGTCGGCGCCGCCGACCAGCGCGGAGACATAGCTGACGATCTCGCCGCCGTCCGCGGAGCCGTCCGCGTCGACCATGACGATGATCTCGCCCGTGCAGGCGGCGAAGCCGGTGATCAGCGCATCGCCCTTGCCCTTGCCGAGCTGTCCGACGACCTTGACGTCCGGGCGCAGATCGCGCGCCACCCGGACGGTGTCGTCGGTGGAGTTGCCGTCGACGAGAACCACTTCGTGGATCCAGTCGGGCAGGGTCTTGAAGACGTACGGAAGGTTCTCCGCCTCGTTCATGGCGGGAATGACGACGCTCACCGGTGGCGCTATCGCGAAGTGCGAGGTCACCGGCCGGTACCGGCCGGGTGACTCGGGATCCTCTTCGCTGGCCGCCGGCCGAAGAAAGGCACTCATGAGTCTTCGTTTCCCTCTCGTCCGGTGGACCGCCTGCCCCAGCGGTCCGATCGTTTATCCGGTTCGAAAAGGGGGTACTCGCCCCGCCCGGCGACGACAGGACGCCGTACGGGCAGGGTGAGTTGGCAAGTAACGCCGGTCGCGCGGCTCGCGACTCGGCACTGCTGACTGGCCGAGCGCGGCACCCCCTGCCGCGCCCCGCGCCGGACACCATCGCGACGCTTGTGAAGCCCTCCCCGGAGCCGCTCAGACATGATGGGCCGATGCGGGTAGATGTACGACGGTATTGAAGCTTGCGACCGTATGGCAAGAGGTGGGGCGGAGACTCCTCCTTTGGTGTTTTTTGCGCCTATGCAACCATCCGCACGGGCTGAGCTATTGACGCCGCCTTCGTCATGGGCGGGTCACTCAACCGCCCGCGCGCAGCCGCCCCATCCGCTTCAGCAGCCGGTCCGCCGGCTCGAACAGCTCCGGCCGTGCCAGCACCGTGTTGCGCAGCGCCCGCACCGGTGCCCGGCGGGCCCGGTACCCCAGCGCCACGGGGTGCCGACGGGTCACCCAGCCCTCCGAGACGCTCAGCTCGCGGGTCTTGAGCGAGTCCTTGTACGCCTTCACGCCCCGGCCCAGGTCCAGGTAGGCCACCCCGTCGGCGGCCGCCCCCTCGGCCATCCGCAGGTGCAGCACCAGACCGGGGGAGTATTTGGCGAACTCGGGGTCGTAGGCGGGGAACCAGCAGGCCAGCACCGTCTGCGAGCGGAGCCCGAAGTGGGCGGCGACCGGCCGGCCGGAGGCGTAGAGCACCGACAGCAGGCCCGCGAACGACTCCGTGCGGGTGTGGAACAGCTGCTCCACGAGATGGGCTATCCAGGGGCGTGCGAAGCGGTCCGCGCGCCCTGTTCTTCGGTACTGCGCCGACTTCCAGGCCGTCAGGACCCGCAGCGCCTCCGGATCGCGCTCGTCGTGCACGTACCGCACCTCGCCCAGGTCCCGGCCGAGCCGGCGCTCCTTGGCGAGCGTGGTGCGGGTGAACTTGGGCGACTGCTTGCGCAGCGCCGCCAGATAGCGGTCGTAGCCCTGGTCGACGTCGATGACGGGCGAGGCGTACGCCCCGGAGGCCGTGGCCTCGAACGGCTTCTGCCCCTCGACCAGGTGGTCGAACTCCCACAGGGACAGCCCGCAGGCGTGCAGCAGCTCGCGCGTGTCCCACTGGAAGCCCGGCCGGTGGATCAGGCCCTGGGCGTCCGAGACCCCCAGCCCGATCGCCCGCCCCACCCCCAGGGGGGAGCGCTGGAACGGGAAGAACGCCACCGGCTCGCCGTCCTCGCGCACCACCGCGATGCGCGCCCCGCGCCGGCAGCGGCCGACGGCGAGGGCGAACTCGGGGGCGAGGAAAGGATTCGCGAGCTGCGGCGAGCCGTCCTCCACCGCCCTGGCCTGCAGGGCCGTCCATGCCGCCCGGTCGGCGGCGGTGAGCTCGCCGGGCCGGTACACGCTGATGTCCACCTCAGGAAGCCCGACTTCTCGCGGCGCGGCCCCGGTGTCGCCGTGCCTGTGCCAGCAGGAACGAAAGGAGCAGCATTCCGGCGCTGACGGCCGCGACCGCGGCGACGCCGCCGCGCACCGTCCAGGTGTGCAGCGCGAGCATGGTCTGGGCGATCAGCAGATCCACCGCGACGGCCCCGCCGGTGGCCACCACGGCGCGGCTGAGCGGGTCGAGGCCGCGCAGGGCG
Organism: Streptomyces sp. NPDC021096; assembly: GCF_040641275.1. Lineage (NCBI taxonomy): Bacteria > Bacillati > Actinomycetota > Actinomycetes > Kitasatosporales > Streptomycetaceae > Streptomyces > Streptomyces sp. NPDC021096. The sequence continues at coordinate 99,814 of NZ_JBFADG010000017.1, forward strand.
GCCGCCAAGGCGCACGCGGGCGCCACGATCAGGAAGAACAGCGTGAACGGCGCACGCAGTGGTGAGGTGATGTCGGCGAGCGCCAGCGCGCCGCCCACCCCCGCGATGGCCACCGCGGCACCCGCCACCACCGCCAGCGAGTCCCCTGCGGCCGTCCCGCGTCCGGTGCGCTCGTCGCTCCCGTTCCCGTTGCCCGGTTCCTTCGCATCATCAAGCCCGGTGAGATCTGTGAAGCTCTGCATTGGCGACTTTGCCCCCCGAAGCGCCGGATGCCGGGCTTCAATGTCGCGCAGCGGACGAAGGCCCGTCAAGGTGTGAAGGCCATGCGAAAAGCCCCCGCCGGACGGCGCCGCCACAACCGGAGCCTGTCCGTCGGATGAACAGTCGGCGATGCCGTCCGACGGTACGACGTATGGTCAGCCGACCGTCAACTCACCCGGTCACGCAATGTGTTGTCAGCTTGATGTCAGATTTGGCATGGACACTTCCAGTGACACAGGGTTGCTGCTACCACTGAGGTAGTTGAAAACCCTGCTAAAGGAGGTTCCATGAAACTGTCCCGTTGCGCGGGTGCATTGTCCGCCCTGCTCCTGTCCACCACCCTCGCCCTCGGTGGCGCCGGCACCGCCCACTCCGCCGAACAGTCGTCAACCCCCGCTTACGTAGCGCTCGGTGACTCCTACTCGTCCGGCGTCGGCGCCGGCGGCTACGACTCCGCCAGCGGTGGCTGCAAGCGCAGCAGCAAGGCCTACCCAGCGCTATGGGCAGCCGCGCACGCCCCCGCGAGCTTCGCTTTCACCGCATGTTCCGGCGCCCGAACGGGTGATGTCCTCAGCGGTCAGCTCGGTCCGCTGAACGCCTCCACCGGCCTCGTCAGCATCAGCGTCGGCGGCAACGACGCGGGCTTCGCCGACACCATGACGTCCTGTGTGCTCGGCACGGACAGCGCCTGCCTGAACCGCATCGCCACCGCGCGCACCTTCATCCAGAACGAACTGCCCGCCAAGCTCGACGGCGTCTACACGGCTATCCACTCCAGAGCCCCCCAGGCCCACGTCGTCGTCCTCGGCTACCCGCGCTTCTACAAGACCGGCGGCACCTGCGTCGGCCTCAGCGACACCAAGAGAAAGGCCATCAACGCCGCCTCCGACCACATCAACTCCGTCATCGCCAAGCGCGCCGCCGACCACGGCTTCGCCTACGGGGACGTCAACACCACCTTCGCCGGACACGAGCTCTGCTCCGGCAGCGCCTGGCTGCACAGCGTCGCCTTCCCCATCGAGGAGTCCTACCACCCCAACGCCGCCGGACAGTCGGGCGGCTATCTGCCGGTCTTCTCCTCAGCGGCCTGATCCGTACGCCCCGCCGTAGGCGGCCTGGCCCGTCGGCGAGGCCGCCGACGGGCCGGGGGCCGGATAGCCGGAGGACGTCGAAGGCCGGGGGGAGCCGGACCAGGTGGAGGAGCCGGAGGGGGACGCCCCGCCCGTCGGGGGCCTCGCGCACGACACGGTGAACGTCACCCGACGGGACGTCAGCTGCCGTGGACTCCTGACCTCGAGGGCGATCCAGTCCTGGTCCGGGTCGGTGGCGCGGTGGCTCACCTCGGTGTGCTTGAGCACCAGGGTCCGGGTGCCCTCGCCGGCCCGGACGGTCTTCCAGCCGCCGTCCGTCACGCTCCCGCTGCCCGTGACCCATCGGTAGACGACGTCCACCGGCGAGCGGTCCACGGTGACGGCCGCCTGGAAGGCGGGCGCCGACCCCTCCGGCGGCGGACAGGGCCCGGAGTAGCGGTCGCGCAGCGCGGCGAGCGTCACGCCCGTCACGCCCTGGCCGGAACCGGCCGACGACGGGGCCGCCGTCCCGCCGCCCTGCGAAGCCGCCCCCGCGTTCTTCTCGCCGCTGCCGCTCGCCCCGCCCGCGCCCGCCGAGCCCCCGCCGTCCGACCCGCCGCCCCCGGTCAGCGCCCACACCAGCCCGCCCACCGCCAGCACCGCGACCAGCGCCCCGGCCACCAGAGCCGCCCGCCGTCGGCCGGGCGCGGGGCCGCCCGGGGCGCTCCCGCCCGTCTCCGGCGCCGCCGGCGGCACCGGTCCGCCGCCGTGGCGCGCCGCGCCCTGCGACGGCGAAGGCGCCTGCGATGCCGCGACCGTCGGGGCGTACGCACCCGGCGCCGGGCGCGCCGGCCGCTCGGCCGCCACCTGGCGCAGCAGCCGCTCGGCCTCCGCGGCGCCCAGCCGCAGCGCCGGGTCCTTGCGCAGCAGCCCGTCCAGTACGGGCGCGAGTCCGCCCGCCCGGCGCGGCGGCGGCAGCTCCGCGTCCACCACGGCGCGCAGCGTGCTCAGCGGCGTGTCCTGACGGAACGGCGACATGCCCTCCACCGCCGCGTACAGGGTCACCCCCAGCGACCACAGATCCGACTCCGGCCCCGGTGGGTGCCCCAGCGCCCGCTCCGGGGCCAGGTACTCGGGCGAGCCCACCAGCTGTCCGGTCGCCGTCAGCGCCGAGCTGCCCTCGATCACCGCGATGCCGAAGTCGGAGAGGACGACACGCCCGTCGTTTGCTATCAGTACATTTCCCGGTTTCACGTCGCGGTGCAGTACGCCCACCGCGTGCGCGCCCCGGAGCGCGGCCAGTACCTGCGCGCCGATGTGCGCCGCGCGGGCCGGGTCGAGGGGGCCGTCCGCCCGCAGGAGGTCCGCCAGGGACATGCCGCGCACCAGCTCCATGACGATCCAGGGGCGGCCCTCCTCGTCGACCACGTCGTGGACGGTGACGACGTTGCGGTGCGAGATGCGGGCGGCCGCGCGCCCCTCGCGCTCCAGCCGGGCGTAGAGATGCCGCACGTCGGGGGCCGGCAGCCCGGCGGGCGCCCGCACCTCCTTGACCGCCACCTCGCGGCCCAGCACCTCGTCCCGCGCCCGCCATACCACGCCCATACCGCCGCGCCCCAGCTCGTCCAGCAGCCGGTAGCGGCCCGCCAGCACCCGCCCGGCCCCGGAACTCGCGTCCATGCCGTGTCCCTCCCCCGAGAGCAATTCGGGGTGAATGTACCGCAACGGAGCGTGATTGCCTCGCCCTCGTGCCGTATTGTCCTGGTCAACTCGCGCACAGTGACGTCAGGTTCACGCCATGCCTGTCAACCCCCTTGACGGGGTGGTGAATCGGACCCGCCGATGCGCGGGTGACGCGATGGGGCGATAGGGTTACCCTGCCTGGGCCGGGTGCCTCGTACGGGTGGGGAGTCTCATGGATCAGATAGCAATGCGTAGCAGGGCACGTGTGCCCGCCATCAGCTACGGCAGCGGCGCGTCGAGTGCGCGCCTGGACCGTCACCTCGCGGTGCTCGGCGGGCCCGCCCTGCCGCAGCGCGAGGTCGAGGGCGCGACCGTGCTGATGCGCGAGCTCACCTCGCGTGATCACGTCCGTGCCGGACAGGGCGGGAGCCAGAGCCGGACCGCCCGGGTCTCCCTGTTCGCCCCGCTGCGACGGCTGCGCCGTTCGCTCTTCGGCAGCCACGGCGGCAACCACCACGCCTGACCCCGGCCCGTGCGGTCTGCCCTACCCCCGGGGCATGCCGGTCGGCTCCCCCGGCATCCCCGGCACCCTTCGACACCTCACCCGGCGCGACACCCCCGACCCGCTCGCCTGATCAGTGGGCGTCCAGCGTGACCGTGAACGAGAAGCGGTCACCGCGGTAGCGGATGCGGGCCACGTCCACGGCCCGCCCCGCATCGTCGTAGGTGACGCCCGTGTAGTGCAGGATCGGACTGAGCAGCGGCACCTGCAGCAGCCGGGCCGTCTCCGGGTCCGCCAGCCGTGCCTCCACCGTGTCCGTGATGCGGCTGATCGTCACGCCCACGGTGTCCCGCAGCACCTTCGTCATCGGCCAGCGGGCGAGGTCCGCGAGGTCGATGCGGTCGGCCAGCTCGGGGCGGACCAGGTTCTCCGCCCAGTTCGTCGGCTCTCCCGACGTCTCGTCGCAGCGCAGCCGCCGGTAGGCCATGGCCTCCTTCAGCCCCGGGAAGTGCTCGGCCAGCTCGGCCGGGACCGGCTCCGGGCCGTGGCCGAGCACCGATGTGCGCTCGCCGGACTGCTGGGCGACGATCGTGTCCACCGAGCCGAGCAGCCGCACGGGCGAGCCCCGCCGGGCGCTCGGCTCGATGAAGGTGCCGCGCCGGCGGTGCCGGCTGATCAGGCCCTCCGTCTCCAGCTCCTTCAGCGCCTGCCGCATCGTCAGCACGCTGACCCCGTAGTGCTCGGCGAGCGCGTCCTCGGTGGGCAGGCGCAGCGGATCGTCCGGGCGCCGCCCCAGTATGGAGGCGCGCAGCGACTGCGAGACCTGGTACCACAGCGGCAGCTTGCGGTTGAGCGCGAGGGAGTCGGGGGCGAAGGTGGTCACGGGGGCTCCGGCTCTCCAGGCGTCAGCGGTCGAAGTGGCGCTGCAGACCCTGCCACACGTCGTCGTACCCCGTCTGCAGGTGGTCGGCGCCGGCCGCCTGCCCGGTCAGCGTCACCGGCCAGCGGGTCTCGAACATGAAGGCGAGCCCGTCGTCCACCTTCTGCGGCTTCAGCTCCGCCGCGCTGGCCCGCTCGAAGGTCTCCCGGTCCGGGCCGTGCGCCGACATCATGTTGTGCAGCGAACCGCCGCCGGGGACGAAACCGCCTTCCCCGGCTGTCTTGGCGTCGTAGGCGCCCTCGATCAGGCCCATGTACTCGCTCATCACGTTGCGGTGGAAGTACGGCGGCCGGAAGGTGTCCTCGCCGACCAGCCAGCGGGGCGCGAAGACCACGAAGTCGACGCCGGCCAGCCCCGGGGTGTCGGACGGCGAGGTGAGCACGGTGAAGATCGACGGGTCGGGGTGGTCGTAGCTGATCGAGCCGATGACGTTGAAGCGGCGCAGGTCGTAGACGTAGGGCACGTAGTTGCCGTGCCAGGCGACGACGTCCAGCGGCGAGTGGTCGTACGTCGCCGTCCAGAGGTTGCCGCAGAACTTGGTGACGACCTCGACCGGTCCCTCGGCCTCCTCGTAGGCGGCCACCGGCGCCAGGAAGTCGCGGGCGTTGGCCAGCCCGTTGGCGCCGATCGGGCCGAGGTCGGGCAGGACGAAGGGACGGCCGTAGTTCTCGCAGACGTAGCCGCGCGCGCCGGCGTCCAGCAGCTCGACGCGGAAGCGCACCCCGCGCGGGATCAGCGCCACGTGCCCCGGCTCGGCGCGCAGCAGGCCGAACTCGGTGCGCAGCAGCAGCCCGCCGCGCTCGGGCACGATGAGCAGCTCGCCGTCGGAGTCGCTGAACACGCGATCGGTCATCGAGGCGTTGGCGGCGTACAGGTGCACGGCCATGCCCGTGCGCTGGGCGGCGTCGCCGTTGCCGCCCAGCGTCCACAGGCCGGCGACGAAGTCCGTGCCCCGGGCGGGCTCCGGCAGCGGGTTCCAGCGCAGCCGGTTGGGGTCGGGCACGGTCTCGGTGAAGGGGGCGCCGCGCAGCGCGCCGTTGTCGGTCCGGGTCAGCGGCGGGTGGGCGGCCGAGGGGCGGACGCGGTACAGCCACGACCGCAGGTTGTGCTGGCGGGGCTCGGTGAAGGCGGAACCGCTCAGCTGCTCCGCGTACAGCCCCAGGGGCGCCCGCTGGGGGGAGTTGCGCCCGTGCGGCAGCGCGCCGGGGACCGCCTCGCTGCTGTGCTCGTTGCCGAAGCCGGACAGGTACGTCAGCCCCTCGGCCGTCTTGCGCGCCTGCTCGTTGCCCCTACCGCTCATCGCGTGCTCCCGCTGCTGCCGGTGGATTCCTATGGGAGACCGTAGGATTCCCGGCCCGGCGCGTCAATGGATCAGCTGCCCCGACGCGCGGAGCTGCCCGGGAATCGCCCCGGAACGGCCAAATCCGTCGAAGCCCCTGTCAGTTGTCCCTACCGGTGGGTAGGGTCGAGGGCGACCGAGCGACCCACACCGCGAGGAGAGCACCTGTGATCGCCCACGACGGGATGTACATCGACGGCAGCTGGCGGCCCGCCGCCGGCACCGACACGATCGAGGTGGTCAACCCGGCCGACGGACAGGTCATCGCGGCCGTCCCCGCGGGCACCGCCGAGGACGTCGACGCCGCCGTACGGGCCGCCCGCGCCGCCCTGCCCGGCTGGGCCGCCACCGCGCCCGCGCGGCGCGGTGAGCACCTGGCCGCCCTGCGCGACGCGCTCGACGCCCGCCGCGAGGAGATCGCCGCGACCGTCACCGCGGAGCTCGGCGCGCCCGTCGGCTTCGCGCAGCGCGTCCACGCCGGCGTGCCGGTCGCCGTGGCCGGCTCCTACGCCGAGCTGGCCGCCACCCACGCGTTCGAGGAGCGCATCGCCCACTCCACCGTCCTGCACGAGCCGGTCGGCGTCGTCGGCGCGATCACGCCCTGGAACTACCCGCTCCACCAGATCGTCGCCAAGGTCGCCCCCGCCCTCGCCGCGGGCTGCACGGTCGTGCTCAAGCCGGCCGAGGACACCCCGCTGACCGCGCAGCTTTTCGCCGAGTGCGTGGCCACCGCCGGCCTGCCGGCCGGAGTGGTCAACCTGGTCACCGGCCTCGGGCCGGTCGCCGGCCGGGCGCTGGCCGAGCACCCCGGCGTCGACCTGGTCTCCTTCACCGGCTCGACGGCCGTCGGCAGAACCGTCGCCGCGGCCGCCGGCGCGGCGGTCAAGCGCGTCGCCCTCGAGCTCGGCGGCAAGTCGGCCTGCGTCGTCCTGCCGGGCGCCGACCTCACCAAGGCGGTCACCGTCACCGTCGCCGACGTCATGCGCAACACCGGCCAGTCCTGCAACGCCCTGACCCGCCTGCTGGTCCACGCCGACCGCTACGAGGAGGCCGTCCGGCTCACCGCCGAGGCGGCGCGCGGCTTCGTGCCCGGCGACCCCACCGACCCCGCCACCCGCCTCGGCCCCCTCGTCAGCGCCGCACAGCGCGAGCGGGTCCGCGGCTACGTCGCCAAGGGCGTCGAGGAGGGCGCCCGCCTCGTCGAGGGCGGCCCCGAGGCCCCCGAGGGCCTCGAGAAGGGCCACTACGTCCGGCCGACCGTCTTCGCCGACGTCACGCCCGAAATGACCATCGCCCAGGAGGAGATCTTCGGGCCCGTCGTCTCGGTCATGAAGTACGAGGACGAGGAGGAGGCCCTGCGCATCGCCAACGGCACCGTCTACGGCCTCGCGGGCGCGGTGTGGGGGCGCGACGACGACCACGCCGCCGCCTTCGCCCGCCGCATGGACACCGGACAGGTCGACATCAACGGCGGCCGCTTCAACCTGCTCGCGCCCTTCGGCGGCCACAAGCAGTCGGGGATCGGCCGCGAGCTGGGCGTCCACGGCCTGACGGAGTACCTGCAGACCAAGTCGCTCCAGTTCTGACCCGCCTTTCGCACCGCCCCCGCCGAAGAAAGGGTTCGTCATGGTTCGCGCCGCCGTACTGCCCGCCGTGGGCGCCGCTTTGGAGATCACCGAGATCGACCTGCCCGCACCCGGGCCCGGCCAGGTGCGGGTCCGGCTCGCCGCCGCCGGGGTCTGCCACTCCGACCTCTCCCTGTCCGACGGCACCCTGCGCCAGCCCGTCCCGGCCGTGCTCGGCCACGAGGGCGCGGGCACCGTCACCGCGGTGGGCGAGGGAGTGCACGAGGTGACGCCCGGCGACCGGGTGGTCCTCAACTGGGCGCCCGCCTGCGCCGACTGCCACTTCTGCGGCCTGGCCGAACCCTGGCTGTGCACGGACGCCGCCGCCGGTGCCGGCACCCCGTACGCCACGCTGCGCCGCGACGGCAGCCCGCTCTACCCCGCGCTGGGCACCGCGGTCTTCGCCGAGGAGACCGTGGTGCGGGCGAACGCCGTGCTGCCGCTGCCCGACGGCGTCCCGCTCGCCGAGGCCGCCCTGCTGGGCTGCGCGGTGCTCACCGGCTTCGGCGCCGTGCACCACAGCGCCCGCGTGCGGCCCGGCGAGTCGGTGGCGGTGTTCGGCGCCGGCGGGGTCGGGCTCGCGACGCTGCAGGCCGCGCGGATCGCGGGGGCGCGCACCATCGTGGCGGTGGACGTCTCACCGGAGAAGGAGAAGCTGGCGCGGGCGGCCGGGGCCACCGAGTTCCTCCTGGCGTCCAAGGACACCGCCCGGACCGTGCGCGAGCTCACCGGCGGGCACGGCGCGGACGTGGCGATCGAGTGCGCCGGGCGCGCCGCCGCGATCCGCACCGCCTGGTCCTCCACGCGCCGGGGCGGCCGTACGACCGTCGTCGGCATCGGCGGCCGGGACCAGCAGGTGGCCTTCTCGGCGCTGGAGCTCTTCCACTTCGGCCGCAGCCTCTCCGGCTGCGTCTACGGCAACAGCGACCCGGCCAAGGACCTCCCCGCCGTCGCCGCCCATGTGCGGGCCGGGCGGTTCGACCTGTCGGGCATGGTGACGGCGCGCACGGGGCTCGACGGCATCGCCGAGGCGTTCTCGGCGATGCTGGCGGGGCGCGGTGGCCGGACCCTGGTGATCTTCCCGGGCTAGCGCCGGAGCCACTGCGGGGACGGCAGATGGATCAGTATGAGCACGAACCCGGCGAGCGTGACCGTGCGGACGGCGGCCTGCAGTCCGTTCCACTTGGCCGACTGCCACATCGCGAACCACTCGCCGCCTATGGCGATGAAGCCCAGCCCGAACAGCAGCATGAGCATCAGCAGCCCCAGCGTGGTGGCCCGCCGGGCCGGGGCCCAGCCGTGCCCGGGCCGGGTCAGGCCGCGGATCCACAGCAGCGTGGCCGCCACGAGCACGACGGCGGAGGCGACCTCCCAGCCGATGATGAGGACGTAGGCGGCGTCCTGCAGCGTGCGGTTCGTGACGGCCCGCCACATCAGGTCCTCGTCCTGGAACGTGGTGTCCATGGCCAGGACGTGCCGCACGAATTCCTGGTTGGTGCCGAAGTCGGTGATGTTGCCGAAGGCGACGAGGGTGATGTAGACCGCCACCGTGGCGGTCAGAGCCGTGGCCGCCACCGGCAGGGTGCGCTCAGCGGTCATAAGGCGATTCCTTCCCCTGCGACTGGACCCGTACGCCCGCCTAAGCGCTTGCTCAGCTCCGGGGTATGGTGTTCGTTCTTCTGTCGGCGAGGGGCCCGGAGCGGGCCCGGAGAGCGGGGCACACGATGGGCTCGCAGGCGCAGTGCAGCGAGGAGTGGGCCGACGTCACGCCCGACGCCGCCAGGCGGCTGCTGACCGCCGCCGTCCAGGCCTTCGCCGAGCGCGGCTATCACGCCACCACCACCCGCGACATCGCCGGCCGCGCCGGAATGAGCCCCGCCGCGCTCTACATCCACTACCGCACCAAGGAAGAACTCCTCTTCCGCATCAGTGGCGTCGGCCACCGGCTCGCCCTCGACATCCTGCGCCGCGCCCACGACGGCGCCGGCACGCCCGCCGAGCGGCTCGCCGCCGCCGTGCGCCGCTTCGTGCGCTGGCACGCCGAGCACCACACCACCGCACGCGTCGTGCAGTACGAACTCGGGGCGCTCTCCGAGGAGCACTACGCCGAGATCCTCGCCATGCGCCGCGAGACCGACGCCGCGGTCCGCGCCATCATCGAGGACGGCGTCGCCGCGGGCGACTTCGACGTCCCCGACGTACGCGGCACGACCCTCGCCGTGCTCTCCCTGTGCATCGACGTCGCCCGCTGGTTCAACGCGGACGGCAAGCGCACCCCCGAGGAGGTCGGCGAACTCCACGCGGGGCTGGTGCTGCGCATGGTGGGACACGGCGGGCCCCTGCCCGAGGAGTGCTGACGTACAGTCTGAGCCGTGCCGCAGATTTCGAACAAGATTCACGAGCTCACCGTCGGGCAGCTCTCCGCGCGCAGCGGCGCGGCCGTCTCCGCACTGCACTTCTACGAGACCAAGGGGCTCATCAACAGCCGTCGAACAGCGGGCAACCAGCGCCGCTACGACCGCGACGCGCTGCGCCGGGTCGCGTTCATCCGCGCCGCCCAGCGCGTCGGCATCCCGCTCGCCACGATCCGTGACGCGCTCGCCGAGCTGCCCGACGAGCGCACCCCCAACCGTGCCGACTGGGCCCGGCTGTCGGAGGTCTGGCGGGTGGAGCTCGACCAGCGGATACAGCAGCTGAACGCGTTGCGCGACCGCCTCGAGGACTGCATCGGCTGCGGCTGCCTCTCGCTCGACAAGTGCGCTCTGTCCAACCCGGACGACCGGTTCGGCACCCTGGGTACCGGCTCGATCCTGTACGGCCAGCGCAGCAGCTGATCCCGCGCCCGGTCCGGACGTCCCCCGGGGCGCCCCGGGGAACGCCGTCACACCGCCGCGTAGCGCTCGGCGAAGGTGTACCGCCGTGCCGCGGACAGCGCGGCGGGGGTGAGGACGGGCACGGGGACCACGATGCCGCAGTCCGTGCAGACGGGCCCCTCCAGCGGGTAGCGCTCCAGGTCCGTGCGCCACTCGATGCGCTCCTGGGCGCACACCGGGCAGGCGTCGCCGGGAGCGGACTCCATGGCCCTGATCACCCGGCGCAGGACCTCCGCGAGCCGGGCGTCCGGCTGCACCTCCGGCGACGCGCACGGCACGATGTCGCAGCCGCCCCAGGTGTTGCGGTGCCAGTCGTCGACGGCGCTGGGCTGGCGGATGCCGTCGTGCTTCTCCCTGCGGCGCCGGCCGGCGAACTCGGCCTCGTACGCCAGCCAGACCTCTCGGGCCTCCTCCAGCTCGGACAGCGCGGCGATCAGCAGCGCGGGGTCGGGGGCGCGGTCGTCAGGGGCGAGGCCGGCGCGGGCGCACAGATGGCGCCAGGTCGCCCGGTGCCCGTAGGGAGCGAAGCGCTCGAGGCATTTGCGCAAAGAGGTCCGTCGCAGTGCGATGGTGTTCCGTGGATTGCGGACTTCCCGGGCTAGTGCTCTGAAACCTGCCACTGCATCCCACCTCCGGCGGCGCGGACTCGGATCGACATGGAAGGGACGTATCCCGTCGCGATTCGGATCCATCGGATATGCGAACCCGGACGCGATACGCGGCCGACTCCGCTCTGCTACCCCCATCGGGCGCACAGATGTGGGCCCGTGCGAAGGTGGCGGATCCTCGTCCACCGGTCAGCGCACGACCCTCCCGGCCAGCAGGACGAGACGGGCCAGCTCCCCGTGGCAGATGTCGCTGTGCGCGCCGGACGGCGGGCCTCCGCGCCGTACGACCGACGCGGCGTCGACGTTGACGCAGCCGCGCTCCGGCAGCGGTCCGGCCAGCACCTGCTCCAGCTTCAGCGTCAGGGAGCCGTCCACGGCCTGGACGCCGTCGTGGCCCATCGCGCCCCAGCGGGGGTCCTTCAGGCCCAGTGCCGACTGGCTGTCCCCGGACAGCCGGGACGCCAGCGGATAGAGCACGCTCAGCGCCAGATCGTGGCGCGAATGGCAGCACAGCACCGGGCCCGAGACCGTGCGGTGCACGTCCTTCAGGGCCCCGGAGCGGTCCGCGGCGAACGGCAGGCGGGGCGCGAACGCGTAGTGCGAGAAGGCGCCTTGAAGCAGAGTGAGGGAGTGCACGCACCGCGCGCGCTCCGCCAGGCCGCGCACCGCGAAGGCGACGAGCCGCCCCCCGAAGCTGTGCCCGATCAGATGTACGCGAAGGTCCGGCGAGGCCTCGGCCAGCGCCCCGAGGACCGGGCCGAGACCGCACTCGCCGACCGTGCCCGCGCGCCGCTTCATCTCCCAGTACGAGCCCTGGCGCAGCAGCTCCAGGGCGCCGGCCCACAGCCGGCCGAGCCCCCCGAACAGCTCCTCGCCCCCGGCCGGGCCCCCGGGCGCCACGGCGTCGGCGAAGCGCCCGCACACCGCCGCCGCGCCGTCGGTGAACATGGCCGGCTCCCCGGGCTCGTCCGGCCCCGGCTCGGTGTCGTGGAGGCAGGGGTCCGCCGCGCGGTCCACCGCGCCCTGCCCGGGTCCGGCCACGAGCCGGCGGACGAGCCCGGCGAACTCCTCCAGTCGCTCCGGCTCCTCCGGCCGCCGTTCGATCAGCTCGGCCATCCGGTCCAGCAGGGCCTCGCTGCCGGGGAAGACGCCCGCCAGCGCCTGGAGGGTGTCGGGCTCCAGCACCGGGCCGGCGCCGGCGAGCGCGGGGTGCTGCCGGGGGAAGTCGGGTATGGGCTCGTCGGTGAAGCGCATGGACGGCCAGATCACGCCGCCGTAGCCGAGGCGGGCGGGGGCCCCGGAGGCGGCGAGGACGGCGGGGAAGGGGGTGAAGAACCGGCCGTAGAGGTCGTTGGCGAACGTGCGGCTGTTGTTCCAGCCGTGGGCGAAGATCACCAGATCGGTGAGGCGGGCGTCCGTCACGCCCCGGACCAGGGCATCCCGCCCTGCCGGGGCCATGTCTCCCTCGGCATCGAACATCAGTTCCCAGTACGGCTCCACGCCTATGCCCGTCACGCTGTCCCCCTGCGGCCGGTCCGGATGTGCGCGCATCGTCCTGCCGTCAAGGGTGCGTGTCCAGCCTTCCCGCGGCCACTTCACCCGTCCGTGAGGGTCTTCCGCCCCGGCATACCGACTGGTTAGTGTGCCGGACACGGAAGGCGGGTGGTGACGATGACTGCCACGACGACGGTGGCCGGAACGACGGACAAGTGCGGCAGGCCCGTGCCGCAGCGGCTGCTGGCGGCCGCCACCCGGCTCTTCGCCGAGCAGGGGTACGACCGTACGTCGGTGCAGGAGATCGTGCGGGCGGCCGGGGTCACCAAGGGGGCGCTCTACCACTACTTCGGCTCGAAGGACGATCTGCTGCACGAGGTGTACGGGAGGGTCCTGCGCCTGCAGCAGGAGCGGCTCGACGCCTTCGCGGGCGCCGACGCGCCGGTCGAGCGACGGCTGCGGGACGCGGCGGCCGACGTCGTGGTGACGACCATCGAGAACCTCGACGACACGAAGATCTTCTTCCGGTCGATGCACCACCTGGGCCCCGAGAAGCTCAAGCAGGTGCGCGCCGAGCGGCGCCGCTACCACGAGCGGTTCAGGGCGCTGGTGGAGGAGGGCCAGCGCTCGGGGGTGTTCGGCTCGGCGACCCCCGCCGACCTGGTGGTGGACTACCACTTCGGCTCCGTCCACCACCTGGCCAGCTGGTACCGCCCGGACGGCCCGCTCAGCGCCCGGCAGGTCGCCGACCACCTGGCGGACCTGCTGATGCGGGCGCTGCGGCCCTAACCGGCGGGCCGTACGCGCGCGGCGCTACCGGTACCGCCCCAGCTCCCGCCGCGCCAGCGACCGCTGGTGCACCTCGTCCGGCCCGTCGGCCAGCCGCAGCGTCCGCGCCGCCGCCCACAGCTCCGCCAGCGGGAAGTCCTGGCTCACCCCGCCCGCCCCGTGCAACTGCACCGCCCGGTCGATGATGCCGACGACCGTGCGCGGCGTGGCGATCTTGATGGCCTGGATCTCGGTGTGGGCGCCGCGGTTGCCCACCGTGTCCATCAGCCATGCCGTCTTGAGCACCAGCAGCCGCAGCTGCTCGACGGCCACGCGCGCGTCCGCGATCCACTCCTGCACCACCCCCTGCTGCGCCAGCGGCTTACCGAAGGCCGTACGCGCCACCGCCCGCCGGCACATCAGCTCGATGGCGCGCTCGGCCATGCCGATCAGCCGCATGCAGTGGTGGATCCGGCCCGGGCCGAGCCGGGCCTGGGCGATCGCGAAGCCGCCGCCCTCCTCGCCGACCAGGTGGTCCGCCGGGACGCGTACACCGTCGAACACGACCTCCGCGTGCCCGCCGTGGTAGTGGTCCTCGTAGCCGTAGACCCGCATGGCGCGGCGGACCTCCACGCCGGGTGCGTCCCGGGGGACGAGCACCATGGACTGCTGACGGCGGATGTCCGCGGCGCCGGGGTCGGTCTTGCCCATCACGATGAAGATCCGGCAATCCGGGTGCAGGGCACCGGAGATGTACCACTTGCGGCCGGTGACGACGTACGCGTCGCCGTCCCGCTCGATGCGGGTCTCGATGTTCGTCGCGTCCGAGGAGGCCACGTCCGGTTCGGTCATCGCGAACGCCGAGCGGATCGTGCCCGCCAGCAGCGGCTCCAGCCAGAGCCTTCGCTGCTCGGCGGTGCCGAACTGCGCGAGCAGCTCCATGTTCCCGGTGTCCGGGGCCGCGCAGTTCAGCGCGGTGGGGGCGAGCTGGGGGCTGCGGCCGGTGATCTCGGCCAGCGGGGCGTACTGGAGGTTGGTCAGGCCGGTGCCGTGCACGGGGTCGGGCAGGCTGTGCTCGTTGGTGAAGAAAAGGTTCCACAGCCCCTGCCGGCGCGCCTCCGCCTTGAGCTCCTCCACCACCGGCGGGACGTCCCAGGGCGAGGCCGCCGCCTCGCGCTGCCCGGCCGCCACGGCCTCCGCCGGGTGGACGTGCTCGTCCATGAAGGCCAGCAGTCGGCCGCGCAGCTCCTCGGTGCGGGCGTCGAATGCGAAGTCCATGGCGCGCTCAGCCCTTCCGCAGGGTGGTGAGTCCGTTGTCGATGAACAGCGGGACGAGCTCCCCGATGCGGTCGAAGCCGTCGCCGACGGTCTGCCCGAGGGTGTAGCGGCGGTGGATGCCCTCCAGGATCACCGCGAGTTTGAAGTAGGCGAAGGCGGTGTACCAGGGCAGCGCCGAGACGTCACGGCCGGAGCGGGCCGCGTAGCGCTCGGCGATCTCGGTGGGCTCGGGGTGGCCGGGAGCTTCGCGCGTGGTGGCGAGCGGGGAGCCGGGGACCTCCCGCTGCTCGCTGTACATCATCAGCAGGCCGAGGTCGGTGAGCGGGTCGCCGAGGGTGGACATCTCCCAGTCCAGGACCGCGGCGATCGTGTCGTCGGCGCCGACCAGGACGTTGTCGAGGCGGTAGTCGCCGTGCACGACGGTGGGCGCGGGGGAGTGGGGCAGGGCGTCGGCGAGCGTGCGGTGCAGCTCGTCGATGCCGGCCAGTTCGCGTCCGCGCGAGGCCTCCAGCTGCTTGCCCCATCGGCGCAGCTGCCGCTCCAGGAAGCCCTCCGGCCGGCCGAAGTCCGCCAGCCCGGCCGCCTGCGGGTCCACGGCGTGCAGTGCGACGAGCGTGTCGGCCAGGCCCAGCACGACCGTGCGGGTGCGCTCCGGGCCGAGGGCGGTGAGCTGGCGCGCCGTGCGGTAGGGCGTGCCCTCGACGAACTCCATGACGTAGAAGGGCGCCCCGATGACGTCCTCGTCCTCGCACAGCAGCAGCACCTCGGGCACCGGCACCGCCGTCCCGCGCAGCGCGCCGATCACCCGGTGCTCGCGCCGCATGTCGTGCGCGGTGGCCAGCACGTGCCCCAGCGGGGGCCGGCGCACCACCCAGCGCCCGGCGCCCTCGTCGCGCACCGCGTAGGTGAGGTTGGACCGGCCCCCCTCGATCAGCTCGGCCCGCAGCGCTCCCCGGACCAGCCCGGGGCGCTCCCGCTCCAGATGGGCGCGCAGCCGCTCCGTATCGAGCCCCGGCAGGTTGTCCTTGCTCATCGAGTGCCCCTCCACGCGCAGGTGAACGTACGGCCGTACGTCCCGTGGACGGACGGCATGACGACCGGCCTCATCATGCCGACCAGTCGGTATGCCGTCCAGGGGTCACCCGGCCGCATCACGCGTGGCAGGGCAGGGGCTTGCCGCCGTTCATCTGGGTCATGTCGCCGAGGACGGGCATCAGGTCCAGCGGCGAGCCCAGCGGCAGCCCGTCCAGCTCCGCGTAGGCGCGGTGCAGATTGGCGACCAGCCGCTCGCTCTCGCGCAGGGCGGCGAACTCGCCCAGGTCCGCCTCGCGCGCGGCCTCCAGCGGGGTGCGGCCGGCGGCGCGGGCGGTGCGGGCCAGCTCCTGGACGTAAGCCAGATAGCGCTCGACGGTGTCGTAGACGCCCGGGTCGGTCACGCGGCCGTGCCCCGGCACGACGGTCTGCGCGTCCAGTGCGCGCAGCGTCTCCATGGCGCGCAGCGAGCCGCTGAGCGAGCCCATCATCACGAACGGGGTGCCGCCGTTGAAGACGAGGTCGCCGGTGAAGACGATGCCCTGCTCGGGCAGCCAGGCGATGGTGTCGCCGACGGTGTGCGCGGGGCCGGGGTGGATCAGCCGCACCTCGATGTCGCCGAT
This sequence comes from Streptomyces sp. NPDC021096, assembly GCF_040641275.1. Lineage (NCBI taxonomy): Bacteria > Bacillati > Actinomycetota > Actinomycetes > Kitasatosporales > Streptomycetaceae > Streptomyces > Streptomyces sp. NPDC021096. The sequence continues at coordinate 115,910 of NZ_JBFADG010000017.1, forward strand.
GTGCACGGTGAGCGTGTCGGTGTAGGTGAGGTTCGGGGCGCTGACCTCGATCTCGCCGTAGTCGACGCCGGGCCAGGCCTGGTGCAGCTGCAGGCCGGAGGCGAGCGTCTCGCGGCGGCAGTCGGTGTGGCCGACGACCGTGGCCCCGGGCGTGAAGACGCAGTTGCCGTAGGTGTGGTCGCCGTGGTGGTGGGTGTTGACCAGGAGCTGCGGCTGCGGCGCGCCGCTCGCGGCCACGGCGTCGCGCAGCAGACGGGCGCGCCGCTCGGTGGCGGCGGTGTCGATCAGCAGGGTGCGGCCGCCGTCGGTCACGAAGCCCGCGTTGTTCAGGCACCAGCCGCCGTCGGGCTGGATGAAGGCGCTCACCCCGGGCGCGAGGGGCACGGTGTACGGCTCGGTGGCCGCTGTCCCGTCGGTGGGCACGCTGCTGTGCGTCGTGGTCATCGATGGCCTCCCTTGCCGTCCGCCGCACGGCTGGGCGGATCCGACCGGCCGTCAGAATACGGGCGGCCGGAGGGGCGTGGGCGAGGAGGCGGGGCCGCGTGTCAGGCGCGTGTCAGGCGCGGTGCTCCAGTCCGGGGCGCAGTCGTTCGAGGAGGGTGAACAGCGTGGCGCGCTCGTCCTCGTCCAGGGCGTCGAGGGCGCTGTGCGTGGCCTGCATCTCGGCCCGCACCCGGCGGATGGTCTCGTGGCCCTCGTCGGTGGCGACCACGTTCTTCACGCGGCGGTCGGCGGGGTCGGGCTCGCGGCGCACCAGGCCGCGTGCCTCCAGCCGGTCCACGATGCCGGTGACGTTGGAGGCGTCGCAGACCAGCAGTGTGGCCAGGCCCCGCATCGGCACCGGGCCCTTGAGCTGGGACAGCAGCTTGGCCTGGACGGAGGTGAGGCCGTGGCGGGCGGCGGCGGCCGCGAAGTCCTGCCACTGGGCGGTGCCGAGTGCGGCCACCAGCTCCAGGAGCTGGGCCTTGGTCGGGTGCGGTGCGTTCGGGCCGGTCATGGGTCGAGTGTACTCAAAGAGCTTGATGGCTTAAATCATTAACTTGACTATGTGAAGTATTGAGCCATACCGTGGTGCGAGTTGCTTGACGATCTCAAGCATCAATGTCGTGAAGTAACGAGAAGCAGCCCGAAGGAACCCCACCCCCTCATGACCTCGCAAGCGCCCGCGGCACCAGCCGGCACGCGGAACGAGACCGTCATCGTGTTCGCCCTGAGCCTCGCCGCCATGGTCGTCTCGATGATGCAGACCCTCGTCGTGCCGATCCTCGGCCTCATCCAGAACGACCTCGAGACCACCTCCGCCAACGTCAGCTGGGTCACCACCGCGACCCTCCTCTCCGCCGCCGTCTTCACCCCGCTGCTCGGCCGCTTCGGCGACCAGCACGGCAAGAAGAAGACGCTGGTCGGCGTGCTGATCGTGATGGTCGCGGGATCCGTCCTCGCGGCCGTGACGCACTCCCTGCTCTGGCTGATCGTCGGCCGCGTCCTGCAGGGCGCCGCCACCGCGATCTTCCCGCTCGCGCTGTCCGTCCTGCGCGAGGAGGTCCGCCCGGCCAAGCTGCCCGGCGCGATGGCCATGGTCAGCGGCACCCTCGCCTTCGGCAGCGGCCTGGCGCTCGTCGCCACCGGTCTGCTCACCTCCGGTGACGACCCCGACTACCGCAGCGCCTTCTGGCTGGCCACCGGCCTCGCCGCGCTCGCCCTGATCGCCGTCGTCACCCTGGTGCCCGCCACCCGCGAGACCACCGGCGGACGCACCGACGTCCTCGGCGCCCTCACCCTGGCCGCCACCCTGGTGCTGCTCCTGCTGCCCATCACCCAGGGCCACGAGTGGGGCTGGTCCTCCGCCCGTACCCTCGGCTGCTTCGCCGGCGCCGTCGTGATGGCCGTGGTGTGGACGCTGGTCGAGCGCAAGGTCCGCGAGCCGCTGGTCGACATGAAGATGTTCGCCCACCGCCCGGTGCTCTTCGCCAACCTCGCCGGCCTCCTCGTCGGCTTCGGCTCCTTCGCCCTCTTCATCGGCGTCTCCTACCTCGTCCAGATGCCGTCGAAGATCACCGGTTACGGCTTCGACGCCAGCGTCCTGCGCGCCTCCGTCGAGTACCTGCTGCCCAGCACCATCGTCTCGCTGCTCGCGGCCCCCGTCGGCGGCCAGCTCGTCCGCCACAAGGGCCCGCGCCTGGTGCTGCTGCTCGCCTCGCTGATCGGCACCGCCGGCTTCGTGTGGATCGCCCTCGACCACGAGCACACGTTCTCCGTGATCGCCGCCGGCATGTTCGTCGGCGCGGCCATCAGCCTCGGCTACGCCGCCATGCCCGCCGTGATCGTCGCCAGCGTGCCGCCCAAGCAGACCGGCATCGCCAACGGCATCAACTCCATCTCCCGCTCGACCGGCAGCGCCATCGGCAGCGCGATGATCACCACGGTCCTCGCCTCCAAGAGCATCGAGCACCTGCCGCCGGGCGCCCCCAAGCTTCCCGCGGAGAGCCAGTTCACGCTGACCTTCGTCATCGCGGGCACCGCGTTCCTGCTGGTCTCCGCCGTCGCCTGGCTGGGCCTGCGGAAGATCCGGACCCTGCGGCCGGCAGCGGTGGCGGGCCCGGCCGACGCGTCCCAGGCTGAAACCGCACCCGCCACACGCTGAACACCGCCCACAGCATCAAAGGAGCCAGCACGATGAAGGCTGTCAGCTACCGGACCTACGGCGGCCCCGAGGTCCTCGAGTACGGCGACCTCCCCCGGCCCAAGGTCGGCCCCGACGCCGTCCTGATCAAGGTCAAGGCGGCTGCCGTCAACCCCGTCGACTGGAAGGCGCAGGCCGGCTACCTCGACGGCATGATCGAGCCCGTCTTCCCGGTCGTGCCCGGCTGGGACGTCTCCGGCGTGGTCGTCGGGCTCGGCGCGGACACCCCCGAGTTCCAGGTGGGCGACGAGGTCATCGGCTACGTCCGGGAGGACTTCCTCTCCCGGGGCACGTTCGCCGAGTACGTGGCCGCCCCGGCGCGTACGCTCGCGCCCAAGCCCGCCAACCTCACCTTCGAGCAGGCCGCGGGCATCCCGCTGGCGGGCCTGACCGCTTACCAGGCCCTGAAGGCGGTGGGCGCGGGCGAGGGCGACACCGTGCTGATCCACGCCGCGGCCGGCGGCGTCGGCACCATGGCGGTGCAGCTCGCCCGGCACCTCGGCGCCCGCGTCATCGGCACGGCCAGCGAGCGCAACCACGACTACCTGCGCTCCCTGGGCGCCGAGCCCGTCACCTACGGCGAGGGCCTGGCCGGGCGCGTACGGGCCCTGGCCCCCAAGGGCGTGAGCGTGGTCCTCGACCTGGTCGGCGGCGGGGCGATCGAGACCTCGCCCGAGGTCGCGGCGGACGGTGCCCGCCTGGTCTCCATCGCGGACCCGGCCGTCGCCGGCCTCGGCGGCCGCCTGCTGTGGGTGCGCCCCGACACCGCCGACCTCACCGCGCTCAGCCGCCTGGCGGAGCAGGGCGTGCTGTCGGTCGAGGTGGCCGAGGTCTTCCCGCTGGAGAAGACGGCCGACGCCCAGCGCCTGAGCGCCGCGGGACACACCCGAGGCAAGATCGTCGTCACGGTCGACTGAGCACGGGGCGGGCCGGCCCGCCCGCCGCGGGGGGCCGCGGGGGGGCCCCCGCCCCCCCGGGTGGCCCAGCCCGGGGGGTGGCCCCCGCACCGCCCGCCCCCCCCCCCCCCCCAGCCCCCGGGGGCCCCC